>NZ_JAOCLC010000004.1:0-126507 GCF_029845105.1 Stenotrophomonas sp. GD03654
AGCCAACGTCGGCTCGATGCGCGGTGACAGCACCGCCGGGCGTCTCACCGGCGTGACCGAGGCCGCGACTGCCGCAAGCGCGCGCGGGACCGATACGGCTGCCACGGCTGCCCCGGTGCGGAACACCGACACCGCTTCGGTCAGAAGGTTGGCCTGCTCTTCCATGGAACGCGCTGCGGCGCTGGCCTCTTCCACCAGCGCGGCATTCTGCTGGGTGGTCTCGTCCATCTGCACCACGGCCTGGTTGACCTGTTCGATGCCCGAGCTCTGCTCCTGCGATGCGGCGGAGATATCGGCCATGATGTCTGTGACGCGCTGCACCGACGCCACGATCTCGCCCATCGTGGTGCCGGCCTGGCGGACCAGCGCCGATCCATCGGCGACCTTGCCGACCGAATCCTCGATCAGGCCCTTGATCTCCTTGGCCGCGCCCGCCGAGCGCTGCGCCAGTGTGCGCACCTCACTGGCCACCACCGCAAAGCCCCTGCCCTGCTCGCCGGCACGAGCGGCTTCCACTGCAGCGTTAAGCGCCAGAATGTTGGTCTGGAATGCGATGCCATCAATGACCGAAATGATCTCGGCGATCTTCTTCGAGGAGGCTTCGATGGCCGACATGGTGGTCACCACCTGGCCGACCACCTCGCCGCCCTGCGACGCGACACCGTGCGCACCGATGGCGAGCTGGTTGGCCTGGCGTGCGTGCTCTGCGTTCTGCTTCACGGTGGAGGTCAGTTCCTCCATCGACGCAGCCGTCTCTTCCAGGTTTGCCGCCTGCTGTTCGGTGCGCCGCGACAGGTCAGTGTTGCCGGATGCAATCTCGCCTGCCGCCAGGTTGATGCTGGACGCGCTGGACTGGATGCGGCCGACAATCTGCTTGAGCTGATCGACGGTGGCATTGCAGTCATCGCGCATGCGGGCGAACACGCCGTGGAAGTCCCCCTGCATGCGTACGGTGAGGTCACCGCGCGAGATCGCCTGCAGCAGGGTCGAGACCTGCACCAGGTTCTCGTCGGTGGTCTGCATCAGCCGGTTGAGCCCTGCCACCATGTCGCGGAAATCGTAGGCGAAGCGACCTTCGTCGCCACGCAGGCTGAAGTCGCCTGCTGCGGCCGCTGTCGCCAACCGGCGGATCTCGCTGTTGATCGCCGACAGGCTGGACTTGGTTTCGTCCATCGCCTGGGTGATCGCCGCCTTCTCGCCGGGCAGCGGGTCCATGTCCATCGACAGATCGCCGCGTGCGTAGTGCTTCATCACCTCGATCAAGCGGTTCTGCACCTGCACGTGCGATCCGACCAGCGCATTGGTCTCATGCACCATGCGCCCGTAGTCGCCGGGGAAGGCGCTCTCGTCCATGCGGTAGCTGAGGCTGCCCGCATCGTGCTGGCGCGCCAGCTCACCCTGCGCCGCCATCACCGCCTGCAGCTGTGCCTGCATGCGCTGCATTGATCGGAGCAGCTGGGTCACCTCGTCGTTGCCGGAGGCGTCGATGCTGCTGTCCAGGCGGCCACCGGCAATACCGTCGGCCAGCTTCACCGCCCCTGCCAGCGGACGGGTCAGGCTGCGGGTGATGGCCCACGCCGCCAGTGAACCCAGTATCAGGCTCAGCACCCCGAACACGATCGACAAGGTGCCGGTCCAGGATTCGGTCGCGCGGTACTCCTCGCGGCTGCGCGCTGTCAGCGCCTCCTGATGCCGCAGCAGGGTCGAGATGGCTTCATTCCAGGCTGTCGCCAGGCCATGTTCGGCCAGCAGTTCCTTGGCCGCGCCGTCGAAATCGCCGGCCCTCATGCGCTCATGCAGATGCCGGGTGGAGGCGTCGGTGGCCTTGCGTGCCGCATCGATTTTCGCAACCAGGGTATCGCCGGTGGCGTCACGCGGAATCTTGATGTATTTGGCCCAGATACCATCGTAGGACTGCGACAGCTGCTGTGCGCGCTGATAATCCTTGTCGAAATCCTCGCCGCGCTTGATCACCATCAGCCGGCGATGCATCAGCACCGCGTTGTTGGTATCCAGCATGTCGTTCAACAGCCGCATCTTGATCATGTTGACGCCCACCACTTTCTCGAACTGGGCGGACTTCAGGTGATTTCCATACAGCACCAGGCCGACGATGGCCAAGATGAACAGCAGCAGCAGACCAAACCCGGCACCCAGCCGGGATCCCACTCGGAGGTTGCGTAAGGCGAGCATCTCAATTCCCTTGATCATGGCCGTACGATCGGTTGCGGCGCAGGCAAGGGAAACTTTATGGGCCGTTATTATTGCATCGATCCAAAACAACGAAACTGTGCAGGCGGTCGTGAAATCGAACGGAGCCAGGAGGTATACCGGAAAATATCGACACCGCCTCACACACGGATCAATACCGCGCCGCCATCACGGGTATCGACGCAGCCACGACTTTCAACATTCAGCGGTTATACGCCCCACTGGAGTCAGCCAGGATGGTTACAGGAGTTCATACCACGCCCCTGCATCTCCATATTCATTTTCTCCGAAGTACGCCCATGGAGTACCGGCAGGAGCAGCGGAGCGTATTGCGAGCGGCGCAACATCATCTGGAATGCATCTCGATGGCAGGGTGACCTGCAATCGCCGGGGCGTGGCCCAACGTACGACTCATGCCATGGAACGCATCATTACTGAGGCTCCATGCACTCCGCTTGAGACTGACGTGACTCCTGGTGTGGGCACCATACGCGGCCATACGGCGCGCAGTCTGTGTTGCCCGGATGTGCTCCGCGGATCGCGCGCCACGCGCCCCCTCATCCGCGCCTGGAACAACGCTACAGTCCGTACATGACCATCACCCTGCAGATCGAAGGAACCGCCATCGATGACATTGCTGGCCTGTACGCGGAGATCAACCGCGTGTTCATGGCCGGCGAGGACTGGCAGCTCGGGCCGAGCCTGGATGCGCTGGATGACCTGTTGCATGGCGGCTATGGCGCGTTGGCCGGCCATGCGCAGGCCACACTGATCTGGCGCGATATCGCCCACAGCCGCACGGCTCTGGGCGTGGAGACCACCCGCCAATGGCTGCAGGCCAAGCTGGACACACCGGGCAGCTTCAATTCGCAGGCCATTGCCCGCCAACTGGACGCGCTGCAACGGGGCGAAGGTCCGACCTACTTCGAGATCGTCATGGAGATCTTCGGCGGGCACCGGCAGATCACCCTGGTCCCGGCCTGACCCCGTTGCTGTGCCGTACACCAGCGGCGGCAGCCCTGCGCCCCAGCAGTTACCATGGACGGCCCTGTACCAGCTCCGCTGCCGCCGCCCTCCGGCGCGGCCGGACGCCCTGATCCACGAGTCCCATGTCCAAAGACAAGTCCGCCGAACACACCCCGCTGATGAAGCACTATTCGCGTGTGGTTGCGGATACCCTCAAAGTGCTTGCACTGTAAGGCTTTCACCGCCGCTGTGTCCAGCTAAACTCCCCATGGACACACAATGGACACAGGTTCTGCCCCCTCGTGTCCCAACCTGTCTTAAGACGCCCCCGGCTCACTCTTGAGCCTTCAACGGCCGTTTCCCCGTGGACACAGCAAACACCCGATGATCGCTCGTGTGACCATGCGGACGTTTTGTAATTGACTCTGCAATTGGCAATTGCTTGAAGGGTTTCAATTTCCACAGCTTGCCAAAAGTAAAAAGCCCCGTAATGTATTTCAATTGAGATTATTTTACGGAGGGTCAATGAGCCAAAGAGGATTTAATTTGATTGAATTGACCCTGGTCATGGCGCTTATTGTCGGACTGGGGGCGTTGACATATAAGTTGTTCAAGCCATCAGCTTCAATGGCTGCGATCCGCACAGAACAAACACGTGCAGGCCAAATCGTTCAATCGCTCACGGATCTCTATGTGCTGCAACCTTCGTACGCCGGCTTGTCCACGGCGACCCTTGAAAGCACGTACAACTCAAAATTCATTGTGCGCAACGACACATTGGACACGCCATCAAGCATTGGCGCCTCGGCCATTGTGCAACCCGGTACAGCTTTTGGAACCAACGACTCAATTGACCTGATTTATCAGGCCGTACCAAGTGGTTCGTGCGTGAAGCTGGCAACAGCCTTGGCCCGCTCGGCGGATTTTGTCCGCATCAACAGTGTGGAAGTGCAAAAGCCGTACTCCAAATTGCGTGAGGACTTGTTGGCAACGCAATGCGCCACACGTGATCGCAATGAAGTTCTGTTTCGCTACACAAATAAAAATGTTTCGACTCAAGCAACAGACATGTCTGCTTGTGAGTGTTCGCCCACGATCGAAACCCAAACTTTAGCGTGCGCGGACAACGCCAGCGGTTCCATTACCCAACGGCGCAACGCCACGTGCCCCGCGACGACCTGCCCTAGTCGCCAATGGACATCGTGGGTGACCACCAGCAACACATGCGCGGCCAATGCTGCGCCTATACCCGTCATTGATCCGCAAGTCCCACAATCCATCTGCACGCCAATCACCGAACAGCGTGTATCGAACTGTCCAAGCAATCAAACTGGGTTTGTCATTGAAGGGCGCACGCGCGCGTGTCCAAGTCAACAATGGGGAGCATGGACGCCGGTTGCTCGGAACTGCATCGAACCGGCGCCACCTCAAACAACGTGCGAATTTGACCCTGCAACGGACAAAGGCACGGAAACGACTACCTGTCCTGCTGGTCAAGGCGGAAGCATCATTCGTGAGCGCTACCGCAATTGCAAAGCGGATGGAACAAAGGAATGGGGTGAGTGGCAGACGATGACAAGCACATGCAGCGCGTCGTGCACAACAACGGGCACCTGCTGCGCGCCTGGACGCATGCAGCGCGCCACCTCAGTAGCCTGTCCTATTCGCACATATGGCGAACGCAATGGTGTTGAACAGCAATTCTCCCGATGCACCAACGCAACATCTTCTCCTGTGTGGAGTGGAGTGTGGGAATTGAATGCGTCAACGGTTGTCGGTCAATGCAACGCATGCCCCGCTGACACCTCCACGACATTGACCCGCACAGAACCACGCTCGGGTTCCTGCCCTGCTGGCACCTTTGGAAATCAAAGTTGGGAAGCGGTGTTCAATCAGTCAATGACCGTAACTTATGCATGCAACGCCACTGCTGGTCAGACATCACCAGGTCGAGAAGAGACGTATGGAGCATGGGTCGAGTCGGGCACACGAAATCACAACAGCAATTGTGCAACATGCCCATCTCCTTACAACGAAACCGATGAGCAATGGCAACGTGTGGATCTTGGATGCCCAAGTGGTTACTCGGGTCAAAACTCGTATGAGAAGCAACAGCATCGGCAACGGACAATTAGCTTCAATTGCCCAAGCGGTCAGACAACTTCGCCGCCTCCCAGCGTCGGGGCATGGGGTGGATGGTACGACACAGGAGCGCAACGCAATCACGTGAATTCGTGCGCGGCAAGCTGCACGGTCGAGAACCGCTCATACCGCGTTGCTTGGCAGAATTCTTCACCACTGAACGGCTTGAAGGACTGCAACGCGTCGAACATCGGTCAGCGCTCGTGGTCCAACTACACCAGTTGCAGTGGGATGGGGCCATGTGGGGGAACATTCCGCGCAGCGATTTGCACAGCAAGCGGCTGGCAGATTGTGGCTGGTGCCGGTTCCTCACCATACGTCGGATGGGCAAGTGGCCGTCCAACGGAATGGGACGCGGTGTATATGCAGGGGTACAACGATGCACCCGCAATCGGGGCGCAACAGGGCTCAGCCGGTCAATCGAATTGGATCACCTATCAATGCTTATAGTCCGCACATTTTTGGGGCCGTCTTGGTGCATCAAGCGGCCCTTGTCGGTGACCATGTAGCCAGGCCCAGCCTTGAAATCTTCTGCGGAAAAGACATCTGTTTGTCCACGTGCCTCTTTAGCGCCCAGGCGATAAAACGGACCTGATAGAAGCACAGCCTTGTCAGCGGCATTGATTTTGTAGGTCGAACCAGTTGGGTGCGAATGAATCCCCTGACCTGTCGCGGTCATGCCCTCGGGGCAAACACTGGTGATGGGGCACATCACGTGCGAACCGACCGTTGTGACGACTGCACCCCAATCCCCCTGTGGGGACTTGCAAATCTGAGCGCACACTTCGTGCTGAGTGTTTTTGGTGTACTGCGCAATTGGACCCGAAATCGATACCGCAAATTGATCCATCGTCATTGCAGAACGTGCAGTCAATTCACCAAGAACCCTACCTTCAAGATTACTGCCCCCAATATTTATTGACGCACTCATTGACTCAAATGCCAGACGCGACCACCCCCCAGCGGTGTAAACAACAAGTTCCGCATCAGAGTATTTCAGCGCACAGTCCACCAGACGAATGCGATAAGCGCTTTCCGCTTTCGATATATACCCGCAGCTCGATGACCGCTCAGCCAACGACACACGCTCAACAAAGCTATGCAGCGCCTCCCCGTCATGACTGACATATGCTCCCTCTCCGAACGCGCTGGACGATGAAACAATTAAAGACAAGCCAAAAGCAAGCAAAACGTATTTATTCATACACAACCCCATTAACATTGATTTAAATCAAGTTATGAGGTAAATGAATATTGTCAATTAGCTTGACTTGCTTATATCGACTGATACTCTAATTGTGCCGGGAACGTCCAACCCCCTTACGTCTCTTCGGCAAGCCCCCATCACGGGGGCTTTTTTATAGCCGAAACCGTAGTCGCGGTTTTGCTATTGACAAAATAGTAATGTCTGATTTCCTGAATTGGTGAATTCACTCACCAACAATAAGGAGGTCCAATGAAACACAATAAACATTCCAGCTTTTTTTTAGCTCTATGCATCGGCATGGCCTTAAGCGGACATGCTGCAGCTCAATCAACGATCAATGTCGGTGAAGGCAACACATCCACCGATGATGCTCCATCCTATGCATCCGGAGCCATTTTAATTGGTTATGACAACATCAATAATGGCGTGCAGAACAATCTCAATGGCTTTGGCAACACAAGTATTTGGTCGTCCACAGTTGTTCCCGATCCATCGGTCATGTATGGACTCACACGCAACACCGCATACGGAAATGGAAATTACCTGCAAGGCTATAATTTGTATGCGACAGGTATTGAAAATCGCGTGCTGGATGGGACTCAGGTCTTTGTCTCAGGCCGCGAAAATGTGTTGCGCGGCAATAATATTTTCGTGTCCGGAAATATGAACGTCAGCGACGAACTTGCCAATGGCGCAATGGCCTACGGTTCAAGCAATGGTTTGTACGGCTACGCAATGATTTACGGAACGAGCAACGTAGGCCACAGCGGCTTTATCTCTGGAACCAACAACTTCATCATGTCGGTTGCAGGTGGCGCAGTGTTCGGCGTGTCCAACTACGAATACGGAACGAACAACTACCTGTTCGGGTATGGGAACCGTAGTGCCGAAACAGCAAGCGGCAACCTGTTGTCGGGAACATACAACCAAGCCAACGGAACCAACAGCACACTGGTCGGTCACTTCAATAACGCGGTAGGCAATGGCGGTTTGGGTTTGGGCAACAACACCCTGGTCAACGGCGCCTGCGTATCGCTGGGCAATTATTCGGAGTGTGGTGAGGCCAACACGGTGTCGTTTGGCAATGGAAACGCCAATGGCACAAAACGTTTGCTGTTCGTGTCCAACGGCATTGCCAGCACCGACGCAGTGAACCTTGGGCAGTTGTCGGCTGTCAGCCAATCATTGGGTGGCACTGCCGGCTTTACCAACGGCGTTTACAACGGATGGAGCGTCAACCTAGGGGGCTCGAGCTATACGAACGTACACGACGCTCTTGTGTCGCTCGACGGACGCCTCACCACCGTGGAGAACAACCCAGGCGGTGGCTCGTCAATTCCCGGCCCCGCTGGTCCCCCAGGTCAAGACGGAAAAGATGGAATTGGAATTGACGGACGGGATGGCGTTGACGGGTTGAACGGATTGGATGGCCGCAGTGCCTATGAAGTTGCGGTGTCGGATGGCTTTAAGGGATCACAGCAAGAGTGGCTTGAGTCCTTACACGGTCGTGATGGCGTCGATGGAAAAGACGGCATCGACGGCGCAACCGATCCTTTGGCCGTGAAGTACGACGACGAAAGCAAGTCCACAGCCACACTGCAAAGCGCCTCTGGTGGATCCACCCGCGTCAGTGGCGTTGCACCTGGCCGTATCGCTCAAGGATCCACTGACGCGGTAAACGGTGGTCAGTTGTGGGACATGGAGAACCGTTGGAACGATCGCTGGGAAGACACCAACCGTCGCATTTCTCAACAGGATAAGCGGATCAACGGACTTGGCGCGCAATCCATGGCAATGAGCCAGATGGCGATGTCCAGTCAATACCTGCCTGTTGGAAAAGTCTCGTTCAACATGGGCGTGGGCTTCTACGGACCAGCCGCTGCGATTGCGCTTGGAGGATCCGCCCAGGTCACTGAGCGCGTTCGCTTAGTTGGTGGCATCACTGGCGGATCGGGTGGATCCAGTGTTGGCGGCGGTTTCGGGGCTTCAATCACCTTCGACTGACTTTTAGCACCACCTACAACTCGGCAGTACCAAAGGGGGCGCCGGCAAGCGCCCCCTTTTTCTTAGAGCAAATAAAGGAGGTTTCATATGATGAGAAAAATAATTCTTTCGCTGGCACTCATGGTGTCTGCAGCTTCGGCACAAGCAGCACACGTTCTTGCGTCAGATATCACAGGGGTTGTTGTGGATGGACAGGGCAAGCCCATGGCGGGCGAAGTGGTGCGGGCGTACCACCACGAAACGAACCGCCTGATAGAACGACGAACAAATAGCAAGGGACGCTACCACTTCAATAATGTGCGGTCGGACGGCCAGTACACCGTATCGCACGCGGCAACATCGTTCACCGGTCGAGTCAGGTTGGGACAGACACACCGCCAAAACTTCGTGGGCGATGTCGTGCGATACGACTCACCGTCCATCTTGTTCTCCTGGGTGTGGTCTGGACCCAACCAGCGGGTGTATGGCGTTGCAAGCCATGCAAAGGGGGAATGATGGCTCAATACTTCCTTGTCCCTTACAGCGACAAAGACAAAGCCCGTGAACTGGGCGCACGCTTCGATGGCGACACCAAGTATTGGTACGCCGACACAGTGGAATGCATCGAACAGATGCGGCTGCACTTTGACCCCATCACCAACCCCAACCCCATCACCACACTGATTGGTGAAGACCGCACGTTTGGCGGGAACCATCTGCACATCACAATGGTGCCCATGAGCTGCTGGATGCGCTCGGTAAAAGCCTGTTTGGACCCCTCGGACTGGAAACGTCTGTCGGCAGGACTGCGCCAAAGAAGCAACCACACGTGCGAGTTGTGCGGCGCCAAAGAGGATCCCAAGCGCGAGGAATACTTGGATGTGATCGCGCGGTGGGAGTACAGCGACACAGGGAACGTGCAAACGCTCAAGCGCCTTGTGAGCGCGTGCCAGATGTGTGTAAGAGCCACGAACTACGGTTACTCAAAGCTGACCGGTTTGGAGACAGAAGTTCGCCACCACTTCAAGGCAACCAACGGTTGTGATGATGACTTTCTGGACCAGCACATCATCGAAGCATTTGGGCTTTGGACCCAACGCTCATCGAACAATCAAAAGTGGACGATGGATCTTTCGTTGCTTTCCAACAACGGGATCCGACTTGCTAATAAAGGGGGCGTTTGAGTGGTGATGGAGCGGCACGGTTTGGCCGCTCTGAAAAATACCAAGCCCGCCCCCGCCACATCTACGCGCTGTTGTTCGACAACGGGTGCTGCTATGTGGGTCAAACCACAGA
Source organism: Stenotrophomonas sp. GD03654 (assembly GCF_029845105.1). Classification (NCBI taxonomy): domain Bacteria; kingdom Pseudomonadati; phylum Pseudomonadota; class Gammaproteobacteria; order Lysobacterales; family Lysobacteraceae; genus Stenotrophomonas; species Stenotrophomonas sp. GD03654. The sequence continues at coordinate 9,806 of NZ_JAOCLC010000004.1, forward strand.
CCTGCGTAGGCGCGAAGGTCAGCACAGAAGCCACGCGGGTGGCTGGCAAGGCCAGTCCTTCACCTTCATCCCACTTGCGACCATGACCGGCACCAAAGCCGAAGCGGAGAACCATGAGTACGCGTGGAGGTTCGCTGCGCAACGGGCTGGTTGGAGGATCTACGGGAAGCCACCTAACATCCGGGTGAACACCGCACTGCGCATGACACCCCTGCGCCGGTCGATCGCCAAACAGTGCGTCTGGCCTGGGCAAAAGCGCGGGATGTGGGGATGGCTCAAATGGATCTTGGGGTTCGGTGCCGCTGCCGGAATGGTGGCGCTGTTCCAATAAAAAATGGCCCCTTGGGACCATTATTATTCAGTAGTACCCGCGTTCGTTGGCGTCTCGTAAGCGCTCTTGTTCCTCTTCTGAACCAAACGCTGGACGTGGGCGAGTCAATCGCCACGCGACACAGCACGCGGCGACCAGCAAGATGATGACAAGGACATACACCATGCCCGTTAAGCTCATAAGGTCTGTCTCTTGAAGCTATCACGCTGAGTATTGGGGGTCAACGCACGGTCCATCGCCTTTTGGATTTCCGATACATGTTGTCCCACCCAATCTTGAATTTGTTTGCTTTCAGTGTTCAGTTTGGCTTGTTTTTGCCGCGTCTCGTTTCCACGCTTTTTCACACCTGCGCCAACTTCTGGCTTTTGAAATTTGAATTTATCAAATATCTTGGCAATCTCCGCGCCTTCTTCTCCACGCACACCCGCGTGCAAGGTGTTCTCCTTGTTGCGATCAAGAGCCGCACGTTGGCGTAGTGTTTCGGCTTCATGGGTGGCTGTGTACAACGTGAACTTCCCTTTGGTCACCCGCGAGATTGCAACCATCAAACTGCTGCTGTCGGTCATGCCCGCGTTGCCCAGCAAGAACACATCTGTCTTGCCTTGACCCTGGGCACCGTGCACCGTGCGCGCATAGTTGTGCTGAATGGCGTTCCACTCTTCGGTGTTAAATTTAAGTTTGCGACGCTCCAACCCCTCATCGATGTCCACCGTTACGTCAAATCCGCCACGCTTGCGGTTGGGTACGATCGATGTGATTTTTGCTTCGGTTCCGTTGACGACATTCATCACGCTGTCGGCGGTGGTGAAGCGGATCCGATCACCAACGGACAACGATATGTCCTCAAAGAACTTTTTGCCCATGGCGCGGATGTGCACCTCTTCCTTTGCAACCTCACCGCGCTCTTGATAGCCCTTACGAATGGCTTGATTGAGTGTCTTAAGATCCGCATTAGAGTGCGCCAGAACCAAGCGTTCGTCGGTGGTTGCATTTGAGGCAAAGTAGTCGGACACCAACGAGTCAACCGCATCGGCGTGGGTGTTGTACTCGTCAATGCACCCTGCGGCTTCCAATGCGCCCCAAATGGCGGACGACTGCTCCAACACTTCGTTGCGTGACTTGGGTGAGCGTTGCTTCACCGGCAAGCCATTCTCGTCGTAACTGTAGAACATCTTTACGATGTCGCGCATCCGTTGATCTTTCTGCCGGCGAATTTCAGTGATGGTGCTTTCGCCCAGGACATCGCTCATCAACGCCATGCCCTGCCCTGCGCCGACTGGCTTCAACTGCTCTTCGTCACCCTGCAAAATTAGTTTTGCGCCTGCGTTTTTGCAGTGCGCGGACAACGCACGGATTTGCGGCACGTCGATCATGCCGGCTTCATCCAACACCACAACATCATTGCCGGTCAACACAAGGCGGTTGCGTGATAAGTCGGCAAGGATCTTTGTTACCGATCGGCATTCCATGCGGCTTTCTTCCTGCAGCTTTTTGGCCGCTTGGTTGGACACGGCACAACCCAGCATGCGTTTGCCTTGGGCTCGGTACACTTCGGAGTAGAAGTCCGACACCGTTGTTTTTCCTGTACCCGCAAAGCCTGACGCCACGCACACCCCGGCCGTGTCACTGACGATGTGATCGACCGCTGTACGCTGTTCCTTGGACAACTTGAAGCCTTTTTTCAGTTCCAATGCTTCAATGATCGGTGTGGACAGTTCCTTGCCCACCTTCCACCATTCCTCCCCTTTGCGGGCGTTGGACATGGTGACCAAATCCAACTCGCACTCCACCATCCATCGCGCCGCGTAGCGCGACTCAGTGTGGCGTCGGGCCAAGGTCATTCCTTTGTCGTCGTCGTGCAGCGCCACTGGGTTGATTTCCATCAAGTCGCTGCTGTCCGACACGGCTGCATCGGCCAAGGCAAACAGTTCGCTTGCGGTGACAAAGCCCAGGTTCTCTGTACCGATCTGACGCAGCAGTGTTGGGTAGTCGAACGCCGCGTCGTTCTCGTGCAGCAGTTCAAGCAGTTCCTCACGAGTCCGGGCGGGGCAACGCACATCCTGCTGTTCCTTGAGTTCAGCAATGGTGGGTACTTTTATTTTGTGGCTGACGTTTTCGATGAGCTTGGAGAAGTGGTCCATCAACTCTGGGTAGGACGGCTCGTCTTTGTGCTTGCGCGTCTTCGCCCAGGCTGCGGCGTCGACCGTGCCCTTGGAGCGCTCTTCCATGATTTCCAGATGGCGCGACGAAAATTCGTTGATAAGTTCTCTGTCGTTCAAGCCAGCAACCTCCCAGGACCGCGCGCCTGTTCTCTGTCCGTGGGCATCAACCTCTTCGCTCTGAACAATTTTAAAGCCCGCCTTGGACAGTTCTGTCGCCAGAACATTTTGGTAGACCATATCGGCCGCGTGGCGGAAACGAAAAATCTCAGATGCGTCAAATGTGCTGTGCGTGCCGTCCAACCCTTTGCACACGTTGTAAACCAGAACGTGGGTGTGCAAGTGAGGTTCCAACTCGCGGCTTCCGAACTGCATGTGCATTGAGTACGCCAAGCCGTCAACGTCGATCACGTCCTTCCCGCCTTTGCTGCGCCGACACTGGGTGAACGCTTCAAACATCTTGCTCATGGACGCTTCCACGGCCACACGTTGGGCCTCCATCACAATGAGCTTTGTGTCGTCATCACCCAGGGCATGCAACAGCGAAACGGACTTTGGTGGGGAGTGTGTAAGGTCGTAGCCCGCGCGTCGTCCGCCCTTGTCCACCATCATCACGTTGCCATCCTTGTCCAAGCGAGGCTTGCCGGTACGCTTGTCGATCTTCACTTCGGCGGTCGGTCTGGCTCCGGCGTTCTGACACAGTTCCTTACCCGTGGGTGAGAAGCCGTCGAACAGCGCCATCATGTCCTCTTTGTTGACCGGCTTTCCGAGCAACCCCAACTCGCCGGCAAGCTTGCCACCCCAGTGGGACGTGACATAGGTGGATGTTGCGGTCTCAAGATCCGGTGTGCCGTCCAGGTAATAGTCAGTGGCTTGACCGTCTTGTTTTTGAGTCTTCTGTTGCAGTTCGATATCGGGAACCGCCAACAGATAGTCAATGACATCATCGCCTTTTGGATTGGTCGATCTGTGTTGCAAAAGTTGTCGTTGGATCACGGGCACCCCCATTTTGAATGAATGATTTCATCCAAACAAAGAACGGAGTTTTGTCAAGGGATCACATGCGTTGAAAACGCATGCGTGGAGGTGTATCACCGCGCCCCACTTCGTACTGTGTGGACGCCGACGCCAGCAGTCGGCGCTTATAGGCTTCTGCCTCTACATCGCCCAAATCTTGCAATTTGATTTCCGGAGCGTTTTTGCCACCCTGCTCCACCAACCAACGGCTTGCGTCTTCATGGCCACCCGCTTGCGCGATGTCCAACGCTGTCTCTTTCAAAATATTTAAAGCGTTGGGATCACATCGATCGATCAACAAGGCAAGGCACTCCACACTGCCGCTGCTTGCCGCCGTGTGTATGGCCGTCCGGTGCAAAGGATCCACAACGGTGGGATCCGCACCGCTGTTGAGCAAGACGGAAAGGGTGTCCACCGATCCGCTTTGAGCGGCCAAGTGCACCGCTGGGGTGGTCGAGCGGTGTGTGCGGTTGATGTCGGCGCCGGCATCAATCAGTTCTTGCACAACGTCCGCGTGGCCGTTGCGTGCCGCGTGCTGTAGCACAGTGTTGTTGGCGTGGTCCAACTGGTGCAGGTCACCGCCCAGGGCGATGAACGCGCGCGTTTGCTCAAGGTTGCCCATGCTTGCAGCTTGGTGGGCCGTGATCCGGTGTTGTTCGCGGCTGTTGACCACAGGCTTGCGCAGATCAAATGGACGCTGACCGTGCATGTCGGCCGCTTCCACGTTGGCGCCGTTGTCCAGAAGCAAAGCGGTGATTTCGACCCGGTGCCCGAGAACGGCGAAGTGCAGCGGTGTGATGCCGTTTTCATCGGCGACGTTGGCGCCATACTCGGCAATGCAATCCACGACAGCGCGACTGTCCTTGTCGATGATTGCGCCTTTAAAGCGCTCGTTGAAATAGGTCATGCGGCCCCCTGAGAAATGAATTTGACATTCACTCAAACAAAGAACCGGCCAAAGTCAAGCTCAATGCCCGCCAATTGGCGGGCATTACTCACATTTTTCGCCGCATTCGTGGCTGTTCGTCCTTGAGTTCAGCCGTATTTGTCAGTTGGGTTAGCAGTGACTGCTTTTGAACGAAACTGTCAATTGCATCGGCAATGTCATCGCGCCCAGATATCCTATGTGACAGCGAAGGATTTTGGTGAATATCATTCATCGTTGAGGGCATAATTGCCCAGCTGTTAGCCCCGGCGTTAAGAAGCTCTAAAGCAACTTCCGGTGATCGTGCCGAATGCAATGGAGTAATCCCTTTCGGGGTTATGAACTCATCGCTTTTTACTATCCAACACGCATCCCCCATGGCAGTGGAATTCACATCAGCCCCGTGTTGGATCAGCAGTCGAACTTGTTCGGCGGATCCTGCGCAATGAAGCGGTGTAAACCCCTCTGATACGGATTTCATGAAGTAGGGATTTTGGGGGTCGTCAACTTTAATGTTTGATTGCCGATGCACATCCGCACCCAAGGAAAGCATTTTCTCGCTCAACGTGGTGTCGGCCTGAGATACGGCAAAATGGAACTCCTGAGAAAGCGAATGCATACTCGCACCTTGTTCCAGTAGCTCAATGGCAACGCCTGTATCGCCTATTTCCATGGCACAACGCAGTGCCGACATATGCTCGCGCAAGTCGTTTAAAAAATAGTCATTGGGATCAGCACGATCAATTAAAGCCATGAACACATCTATGTGTCCATTGTCCAAAGCTATTTTCCACGCGGGTTCAATGTCCTCTGCGGGTCGTTCACGATACAGCGGGCGGTCTGGAACACCATGCTCAAAGCTCCCGTAATAGTAGCCTTCACCACGGTACTCGTTGATGGCCGCTCGTGAGGGATATCCTTCATCAATCAATTGATTGACCGTCTCAAGATCCCCACGCGCAGCGGCCTGGCACAGTTCTCTGTCCATGGCAATATCGTATGGCGTGCGGCCTTCGGCGTTCTTAAGTAATGGATCAAAGCCAAAGTCGTTTATCAATATCTCCGACAATTCATGATCGCCCACACGTGCCGCTACGTGCAGCGCCGAATCTTTCATGTCGCCCTCGCCGTCAATGCTGCATCCACGCTGATAGAGCAACTTCATAACCGGAATATTGTGTGCTTCGGCGGCAACTTTGAATTCAGCGTCCAAATCAACGCCACTGCTCGCATGGGAGTTGATCGTCAATGGGCCACCACCAACGTTACCGTACTGCAAGTACAATTCAGCAAGCTCGCGACTGGCTGTTCCAAACTGGGATCCGCCCCAATACTCAATGGTTGAATACCCCGCCTTCTCAAGAACGTCTGCAACAACATCGAGATTGTTTAAACGCTGATCCAATGACAGTTCACCCAACAGAAATTGAGCGTAATCAGAAGAAGACACCTCTTCTTCATCCAAATTTGCCTTGAACTGTTCAAACTTCTCACGTGCATCCATAGAACCCCCTTTTTATATAGTATTGATCCATACAAACAGATGAGTCATTAAAGTCAATACTATCGAAACAAATCCATGACCTCTTGCTGAGAAAGGATTTGAGGCTGGCGGTGGGTTCCTGCGTTTGACTCATTGGGGGACTGGATCACCGCTTCCGCTGGTTTGGCTATTGCCGCAGCTTCGGTCATCCAACGCGCTGGCACTTGCCCAGGTCGTTGCACCTCCAACGATTGGCCGGGGAACGACAACAACAAGGGGTCATAACCGGCCGTTGCAACGATTGCCCGCACCTCAAACGATCCCTTCTTGCCCCGGCGTGGACCCAGCTCGTTGGTCAATTGGTGTTCAAAGACAACTTGCCGGCCGTCTTGATGGACGTTGGCGTTCTCGTCGTGAGCCAAAGTGGCGGTGACATTGGTTCCAAACATTTCGGCCACGTGTTTGCGTGTCTCGGACATCTGCAGCTGACAAATTACGTGTGTACCGACGATGGTGGGCAGGATCTTTGCTTCTTCCGGTGAGTACACTTTCGACAACTGTCCAAGCTCTTGGATACCGGCAATCAAAGTGACGCCTTTGGACCGTCCTTTGTCGATCAACGGCATGATGTTCAACCGCCCCGCCGATGTCAGCTCGTCCAAGATGATGTACATACCACGGTTCTTGTCTTCTTTCATCTTGGGGGAAATTACCTCGCCCACCAAAATGTTGATGAGGGAGGAAATGTAAGCGCTGGTCAGAAGCTCCATTCCGCCGCCCTGAACAATGACACCCTTGCGCCCCTTGTAGTCGTCCGAAGCCCACTCAGTGATTGAGAAGCGGCGCTTACCAACAGCAGGCCAAGCTTTTGCGAAATACTCAACGGCTTGCATGTTCGACATAATGGTGGACATGATGTTCGATGTCGTTTGCGAGTCGGGGTTCTCAATGAGTGGGAATGCCTTTTTGTAGTTGGCTAAAATATCCGGCTGCATCTGTTCGGCAGTCTTGTTCAATTGCTCATTCAAGTCCGTCCAATTCCACAATCTTGGCTTGTTGGCAATCAATGTACGGACGGATCCGACAAAGATCATGCGGGCTGTGTTGGTGAAAAATGGATTGTTGTCCCCAGGTTTCTCCGGGATCATGCAGCGAGCGAACTCTTCCACTTGGATGCTGGTGTGGATATCGCACGCCACATCCCAGACGTACCCTTGCTTGTCGTACGGGCTTAGAACGATGGGGCGTGGGTACACCACGTTGATAGCTTTGGCCTTCACGCGCTTCCAGCGTGATGCGGGGTCAGTGTAAGTGCCGGCACTGAAATCACCGTAGCTCGTGAAGTCACCCTTTACGTCGTACAAGAACAGTTTCTTCTTCTTACGGATGACTTGCCGAATGAGCGGCAAAAGGATCTGTGTCTTTCCCGATCCAACCGAACCGTACAACAGCAGATGTCGGTTCCAGCGCTCCTGGGACAAACGCAACTCAGGGTGCAAGAGCAACGGCATTGTGTCCTTGCCCACTTCCGCCTTCGTGATCTGCCGCGCCATTTTGATTGCGTCTTTCCCTTTGCGCACCTGCGGCCCATCCAAAACATACATGTTCCGCCGTGGGATCAATCCGTATTTCAGTGCACCAATGGCGCAGGCAACAGAGATAACAAAGCTCCAAATTGTCGCGTAAGGCGAACCAGTGAGTTGGAGGCTTTCTATGGCGTCGCGTGCGCCACCAATCATCAATCCCAATGTCGCGTAGTTCATGCTGACCACCACACCCAATTTCAGATGCAAGCTGTAGGGCACGGCGGTTGATGGTTCCCACATCCGCACTCCGAATATCAGAAGACCGTAGACAAGGCAAAAGACGCCAATTGCAAGCAACAGTGCCGTGTCCCAACGCCGAACCAGTGTGTGTGGTGGCACGTGCTTGCCCACGCGACCAAATGCCTCATAAATTTGCTCCATAAAAATCCCCTTTTGCTTTTCAACATAAAGGGGCTTTTCGTTCCGTCAAGTCCAACTGAATTTTAGAGGATACATGGGCTGGTACATGACCCATGTTTGCGCTTCAGGACTGGGGCATATTTGCACAGCAAGATATATTTGCTCTTCGCACGGGCTGTCGAATGGACAAATTTCCCCCATAGGCTGATAGGCAAAAGCCGCCAACAAGATGGCGGGAGAGACCTGTGATGCATCGGCGATCATTGCAGGAGCCTTTTGTCCACTGCGTTTGGCTCGGATCGCCACACGGCATTGGGACTTCATCTCCACATGCGGATAGTCTTTCAGGGACGCCCAGGCTCCACCCCAGTCCAAACCGACTGCCTGAACCATTTCGCCAAACAACATATAGCCTTCCCGCACATGTGGATCGTTCATGTCCCACGTGGGCTTGCCGTCCACATGCAACACACTGTCCATCGCATAGCCGTGGTTGTGGCAACTCATTCCCGCTCCAACGCCCGTGACACCCGAATTGCTTGCCAGTAGCGCCGCTTGACGGGCCTCACTGCGCATGCCCTCCATCGGCCGCATGTCAAACCCACGTTGGGCCATCACGTCGTACACCGCCTCAAGTTTTGTGCGCATGTCCGGGTGCACGCCTTTCCACAACTTCTCGTTGCGTTTTTTCTTGAAGAAATTCCACCACTGGGTTTCGTTGGCGTTTTTTACCGGCGATACGCTGACAGACGATTGCAACGGATAGGACGTGATTGGTTTTTCAACGTGCGCAAAGCACGGACTAACTATCAAAGACATAAGTGACAGAAAGACGAAACGTAAAATCCATTGATGCATAAATTCCCCTTTTTCAATACGACTGTATTTATTGAAGAGGAACATCAAACATTGTCAATACCTTTTATTGAATTGAATACACAAAAAAAAGGCCGGATTGCTCCGGCCTTCTTCTTGAAACGATCACATTTTTTGACTGAACCGCTGAGTTTGCTCTTGAACCTGTACTTGTTCTTGAACTTGCACCTGCCCTTCGGATTTCTGACTTTGCTTAGCAAGCAGTGCATCGACTTCTTTCTCCTTGGGCCAACGGTTGTTTTCAATGACAAAGCGGTGTTGGACATCGGCAAGCATTATCTCTTCATCGCTTGGTTTTGCCAATGTCTCCGCCGCCCAGGCCATGCCACCTACGCGCTGTCCGGATTGCGACTGGCTTCCCTCTCCTTGTTCATCTTGCTTTGCGCGACGCTGGGCGATGCGTTGGGAAAACGAAAACGAATTGCTGTCCTGTTGAAGATCGTACGCATCCGCCTGCGCTTGGGCGTGCATCAACTGTTCTGAGGGCAATTCTCCGAGCTTTTGGCGTTGGCCGGTGGCCTCCAACATTTCTTCAAACTTAGCGTTGCGCCGCGCGGTCAATTCACCCAGCACTTCGGGGGAAGACTTTTCTTCCCATTCGGCCATGGCTTGACGGCTCTCAGCGATCTTGTCTTCGTAGACGTTGAACCGCTCTTGCCATTGGTCTTTTCCAAACGTCATTGGCTTGGGGTTGTTTTCCAAAAACTCGGTGCGGGCTTGCAAAACTCTCTGATAGTCCTCTTCCAAGCGCAGCACATGGGTTGGATCCTTCCGACGTTCAATCTCACTGTCGTACTGCTCAATACGCCGCTCAAGAGAGTCCACCTTCTGGTCTTGCTCCACCCAGGCTTGCGCCTGGGTGTCGCCTTGTTCTGCAGCTTGCTGCTTGCCCTCACGATATGTGTCATCGGGTGCAGCAAAGATGCTGTTCAGATCGGTGCTGAACATCGAGTCGTTGTATGTTTTTTGATCTTGTATGTCTTTGTTCATTAGTAGTCTCCTTTGTTGGTTGTATTAAGCAGCTTCGGTTTCAAACAGTTCTTGCTCAAGTTGATCCTCTTTGAACTTGCGCATGTACTCATCGACCTTGCCCGGTGTGACGGGAATGGTTTTGGCAAAATCAACACGACGGATGTTTCCACGGTTGAGGTACACCAAAGCTCGTGCACCGCCACTGGTGTTCAACTCGCGCCCCATTTCCACCAACGTGACAATGGGACCGTCCTGCATTGCGCCTGAGCCGTGAACCATCATGGCCGAACGGATGGACGACGAACCTTCCTGGACGTTCGTGCCTCTCAGAGCGCTCCATTTTTGATCCCAGCGGTGTCCAATGTCGTTGCGGAACATGTCTTGCGACACCACTTTGGCAAAGCCCCAACGCTTCAATTTCCGCATGAATGCGCGCTGTGGGTGATCGTCAACGTTGAGAGTCGAACGTTTGTAAGTGGACGTACTGGCTTTGAAGTCCAAACCGCGTCCCGAGGGGTTGTATTGGATCAATGTTCCATGTCCAACCTTGCGCATCACAAATTCATACGTTGCTTCCGATGCCTGCGAACACGTAATCGATTGGAATTGATCCAAGAAGCCTTCCATGCCGGCCTCAGTCTCAAAGCACGACATCAAGCCTTCAACGTTTTGAGTCAGATACACAGCACCCATGCCGAACGAACGGGCTATTGGGAGCAACTTGATTTCTTCTTGGCTGACCAACAGTTGGCATTCATCGATGATTTGGATGAACACTGTTTCTTCGGGCATCTCCTTGCGCCAGTCAGTAACCTTCACCCGCTGCTTGAGTTTGGCGTACACACGTTGCTTCAACAGAATTTGGACTGCCGTGCCGGCGCCCTCGTGCAGCGACTCGGGCAGATCGATACCGATGCGCGCACCACGCATGACGGCGGTGATGTCCACACCCGTGGTCAAGGCGGTCCATGGGGTTCCGTTCTCATCCACAAGCCCAGTGGATTGGATCAGCGGGTCGATGCGTTGGTTGACGTTGATGCGGTACGACTGACGCTGTTCAAAGGGCATGGTTACCCATGTTTTTGCAACGTAGGTCACAGCTTTTTGCAGCGACGATCCTTGGCGTGTGAGTTCCGGGTGGATGGCAATTGGCGAGCGATCCACACCCGCTACGTTCACGCCCAAAAAGTTGAACCATTTTTGCATTTCTGGACCCATCGTTCCCTGGGCGCTGGCTTGGGTAACAATGATGTCGTCAAGTAAAATCAGCGCCGCGACAGCATCATCGAAGCACCAGCGCCATTGGCGTGGGCGCTGCACTTCGGTTTTATAGAACGCAAGACGATCGCGAGTTTTCTGCAATTCTTTGACGGCGTTGAGGTGGTTTTCGGAACCTTTGGTTGCAGGATTGCTGTTCAATTGTTTGACGTTGAATTCCAAGTTGGGAATCATCATGTCGATCTTGGTCAATTCCTGGACAGCTTTTTTGTAAACAGTTTCTTCGTGCTGACACAACGCTTCAAAGATGATGCACGCATTGAGAACGTGGTTGTCAGCGCCATGCGACCAGATTTTGTTCTTATCGTCGGAACTGGCAACCATGGAGTTGATGGCTTTGGCAAGTTCCTTGGCGCTTAATCCTTCAATCAAACCAACTGCCATACCCGGCTTGATGTTCCACTCAAGAACGTTTGACAGTTCGCCTGGCAATGTCCCCTTACCACACAGGACAAACAAACCAACGCGATATCCTTCCATGCTGCACAAGGCAATTTGCAGTGCCACCAATCGTGCGAAGTTGGTTGTTTTACCAATACCGGTACGGCCCAAGCACAGCATATGTGTGCACAGGTCATTGATAGAGACAACCATTTTCTTGCCGGGATCGGGACTGAAATCGTAGCGCTTGGACGCCAAGTAACCACTGGAAATGGCAATCACGATTGTTGGTGACTTGTCCTTCTCTACGTTGACCGCTTGCATGTGGCGGTCTTCTCTCGTGGTTTTGAAAGAGTGGTCTTGCATCACCCCACCAACCACCTTGTTTTGTTGATCCAGTGCCCAACCACGTGCACGGAAATTCAATTCTGTGTAGCGCATGGCGTACGCAGACGCGAACAACAAGATCACCCAAGGTGCCATGACGGGCGGCAAGCACATGACAATGCCAAAACCAGCGCAAAGCTTTGCCCAGCCCCAAGCCCATGCTTTACCACCTTGTACCGCACCACCCAAATTTGAGTCATCGCCCCAGTTGACGATTGTTCCAAAAATAAACACGACCCAAACTGTGGAAAGGAAAAAGGCGATAGCCCCACCAATTTTCAACAGGATCCCAAACGGGCTCGCTGAAAAATTGGTTAGCGTCTGCAATATGGACATGGAATACCCGCCGTTGCCCGACGCTTGATCCAGTGCCGCAACGCTCACACCTGTCTTGACAACAAAGATGGCGTACAGCGAGAACAAGACTGGCGCGATAAAGCCGATGAACCCCATCTTGATGGCTTCATTCACGTCCTCCCCTTGGTGCAAGGCGATGATATGAGGAACGACAAGCGCCGCTGGGATCACCGCCAGTAATGCCCAAAAGCTGGGTAGGGCTGCAAGCACAATGGTAAGGGCGGCCAACACTGGGATCATGCCGTACACAATTGATGTTGCTGTTGAGTCCGCGCCTTGCGTCAGGTCATTGGTGGTTACAAAGTTTTCCCAGGGCAATCCATCGGCCGTGACTTTGTAGCTGGAATGCTCGTCGTCCAGGTCTTCGGCGATCATGGGCGAGTACATACGGAACGGTTCCAAATCAACGCCTTCGGGAACGTACAACGTTCCATCATCGCGGCGTTGTGCGCCCGTCTTTAATACTTTCTCAACGTCACTGCTGCGAACGTTCGGCAGCTCACCATTGAGAACATAGCGATCACCCCGTCCAATTAAGCGCAAGAAACGCTTGTTGGCATTGCGCACTGTTTTTTGTTCGCTCGTTAGGACCGCCCCCGCATTTTTGATTTTCCCGCTCAACTTGTCGAGAAAGTCCGGAATTGTGAAAATGTTTAAACCCATACCACCTCCTTTAGATTTTAATGATTAACCAAAATATGAAGCCCAAAAATGAAATTATGGCAAGCGAAGTCATGAACACCCCGCGCGACACACGTGGTGCCTCTTCATCCCGAATTTGAGCCAACAGCAAACTTTGATCGCGCCAGTTGCTTTCGGACTCGGAAATGTCGGACGTGCTTCCGCGATCGCCTGTGTTGTAGTAATACTCCCGCTGCAAGTGTGGGTTCATCTTTGAAAACTTATCCAACGGTGTCCGGATCAGTGTGCGCCCGTAAAAGTCGTACAGCCGGCTTCCCAATGACAGGCCAAACTTTGTTTTGTATTGATCGTAAATTTTATGAAGCATTTTTTACTCCTTATATATGTGAGTGATTGTTACTCAAACACGGAAGCCAATATTGTCAAGAGTCAATAGTTAAAGTTTTTTGGCCCATGCATCCAGATCCGAATTGGCCTTGTCCTGCCAGTCGTCTTTTTTATCCTTTACTTTTGCATCATCATTTTTTGCCTTACGCTTCTCCACCGGCTTCGGTGCAGTTGCAGTTGCCTTGGGTGCCACCGACTCTTTGGACGGCTGCTTCACGCTGACAGTTTTCTGCTCGGGCTCAGTTTTTGATTGAGTTTCAGGCTCTGGCGCCGGTTTGAGTTGGGCAAGAGGTGAATTGTTTGCAACGGGTTTGAGTTCGCCTTGATGATCTGCGTCCAACGGCAGTTGTTCTTTCGCATGCTTTTGAGCTTCAGCTTCCGCTTGTGCCGCTTTTTCTTTTTCCAACGCTTGCGCTTGCTCCGCGTCGAACAACTCTTTGTCCCGCAAAACCACAAGAACATTTTCACGTGGAGTGATGCTAATGCTGTGCGGCGATTTTTCCGTTGCGGATTTGTAGTGAACGGTTGTTTTTATGTAGCCTTCTGGTGTCACGATCAAAATCTTCGGATTGACCTGAGTTGGGGTGTAATCCGCTGACGGTTCCAGCGTGTATTCCTCGCGCACATCTAACGAACGGCTGGTCAAGGTCACAACTCCCTTGCGTGATATCTCAAATGTGGTTTCACCATCGGTCCAGGTTTTCCCAAAAATGGCTGTCACACGCTCACCCAACACAGCACCGCGTGGTGTTTTGAATTCCTTTATCACTGGCAAGTTTTTTTTGACCGGCGCAACTGCTGCCGATGGAGCTTCACTGGATCCATTTAAGTGGAAATACGCGGCAAACGATCCGGCTGCAACGATGCAAGCAACGACTGCAATCACGATCAGTTTTCGTTTTGGCCGTGATGCAACTTGGGCTCGATCGGCTGGCTCGATGTCCTGGGCGTGAGGTGTTGGGTTGACCTGTGTGGGAGTCACTTTTGGTTTTACTTCGTCCCCAACCACCGGGCCTTGCTCCACCTCTTGAACCACATGCTCCGGTTCAACCGGCTGCTGTTCTGAAACAGCGACCGCAGGTTCCGGATTGCTTACCACAGGCTGTGCCTGGACATCCGCAACGCTCTCCACGGGCGCGGGAGATCGATCTTCTTTCTTCTTGGTTGCGGCGGACACACCGCTTTTCAGTCCCGACCAAATTCCGGCGCCCACTTTTTTTGCACCGTCCTTCATCTTGTGTGCCGTCTCGATGGTCTTATCCACGGCACGGTCCAATTCTTGGCTGGACTTGTCGTTTAATAAATCATCATCATCGTCCGCCATTTGCATCTGCAATGCGCGCGGATCAATTTTAGGTTTGTGTTCTTCTGCCATATTTTTCTCCTTTCACTCTCATGATGGTCTTGAAGAAGAGGGCGCCGAATTGACGCCCTCGCCTCCTGCTTTGTTTACCGCTGAGCAATCTCAGGCAGTGGGGTGATGACAAACTTGTTGTCGCCCTGGCCGCAACTCACTTTCACTGCGTGTTGCACGCCGGCTCCGTTGAACGCACCGCGCTTGCCCAGTTCGGCCAATGGAAGTTCGCAACCGGCCTTCCCGGAAAATTCAAACGTCAATTGGTTTTTGGATTGCGAACTGATCGCAGCCACCTTGTCGAACACCGTTGCCGTCTTTTCAGAAACCGGCGACATATCTTTGGGGTCGTACGCAATCACCATTGCGCCCAGTTCTTTTGTGGGCTTGCCCTTGTCGTCCACACCGTCGCGCTCATCGACCGATGCTTTCAAGCCGGCTTGTTGCGCGTAAGCGCTTGCCTCTTGGAACTCTTTGAGTTGTTTTGCCTTGCTCCACTTCTTCCCAAAGAAGTTACCGCCCGCGCATCCCAGCGCTCCGCCACCAATAGCGCCTGCGGCTTTGTCGTCTTTCAAAATCTTCGCGCCAACAACACCGCCTAAAATTCCGCCAACCACGCAACCGATCTTTCCGGCCTTTTGTGTGCGCGCTTGATCTTCGGCCGGAGCCTGGGCGTGTGCGCCGATCGATCCGGTCACCAATGCAACCATTACTGCTGTCGTTAAAATCATTTGTTTCATTTGTATCTCCTAGTTTTTTGTTGATGAATAATTTGCACCTGGGGAAGTTGTTGGGATCTTGTGCAATGTTCCCCGTGACATTGCATCCAAGATATTTTTCTTACGAGTTGTCCGTCGGGAACGACACACCACCGGAATTTCTCGTAGATGTCTGCTGCCGATTTCCTTGGCCATTATTTATTTGCAAACCACCACCCTCAATGAGTCGGCTCGCCAATGTGTTCAATCCACTAATGTGTTGCTTGCAAATTTCGATATGCCGTTCGGACATTGCGTCATTGATGCTCCGCACGGCTTCGACAAACGTTTTTTGATCCGCCATCAGGTTCAATCTGAGATTTGCCAGCTCCTTACGCAGATCCTCTTGAGTGCGGAGCAAATCTGATTTTGCTTCTTCGATTGCGGCCACTGTTTCGACGCGACCGAGCTTGACCTCGATTGCATTGCGCACCCAGTCGGTAAATGTCATACCGTTTTGGGCCATTTGTTGTTCAACCCGCTGCAATTGCCGCTCTGGAATTTTGATGTGCTTGTTGATTGTTTTCATTTTTCCTCCTTTTTGTTTCCATCACTCAAACAAAAAATTGGATATTGTCAAGCTCACACCCAAAAGCACTGGTATTACTGGGTTTTTGGCACTTAATTTCCACCGCGAAAATACACGGGCGTGTATATCCCGAAAGCCTTGGCGTTAAAGGCTTTCCAATGGCTTTTGTTGGTTTTTAGCTACACGGCGTTAGAACACCACAGGTGCGACATGTGCATACGTTCTGTTCAGTCCCAAACCGACGGCTGTAGACTTTCGGCCCCCGCGTGGTTTTGATTTTGCTTTTCGCTTTTTTGTTTTTTGCTCTGGCTTTTCGCTTCTGCCTTGCTCCGGCTGTCCCGCTGTTGCTCTTTGCGGGCGCTCGGGCTTTTTTGTTTTTTGCTTTGCCCACTGGCGCGCTCCACCGCCAGTCAGTGCCCCGTCCTGGCCGTCTCGTGCTGTTCATCTGGATGTTTGCAGTGCCACACCACGGCTTGGGCCTGCAGCTCGTCTTGACCGCTGTCAAGTCGTTCGTGTGTCAGCCGTCTGTACCTGTTGGCTGGGCACCGCCTGCCCTCGCCTGCGGCTCTTGGCTGCACGTCTGGTTGCTTGCGAGATACCTGTGCGCCGTCTGTTCGGACGGCCTGCACACGTCGTCTGGACCGCTCTGTGGGTTCGTGCGTGCAGCCGTCTGGTGATGCCGTTTGGTTCTCGCACAACAATCAAGCGTCTGGTCCGGTCAACGCGCGCAGCGTCAGGTTCTCAAACCAAACACCTTTTGTTCGTCCAGCCGTTCTGGTTATACATACGTTGTCCTGCCTCAAGTACCCTGGAACACTTCATCGTCAGGTGTTGAGAATTCAACGGGTATAAAAAAGGCCGTCGCAAGGACGGCCGATGGTGGAACTCAGAAAATAATTAGATATCAGATCCCGCCGTCACCACGCTTGATGCGATCGGGTGAACTTTCAATCAATGAAAGCAATTCTGCATTCAGCACTGCTCGTTGAATAATTGCTTTGATGCCTGGATCGTTTGCGACATCACTTGGCGTTAGCCCACTAGCATTCACCGCAGAGGGATTGGCACCAGCAGCAAGCAGCACCTCAATTAAATCCTCATCAATTGAACCATCTGCCGCCAAATGTAAAACCGTGTCACCCGAACCATTGACCGCATTTACATCCGCCCCAGCGGATAATAAGGCCGACACTGAAACAACCTCATTCGCACACATCTCACTTGCGTTCATGAAGTGATGCATTAGAACTGTTTCACCGTCTTTGTTTCTCGCATTGACATTCGCACCTGCCTGCACCAGCAGTTCAATAGCATCACCATCGTCACTCCCCCAATAATGGAAGATTGGAGAGACTCCAAAATCATCTATTGCGTTAATGTCCGCGCCCGCATCAAGTAGCGCCTTGACTGAATGCGCCGAACTTGGCCACGCCAGCGGCGTCATTCTGTTGGCATCAACAACACTTACGTTCGCCCCTCGGCGAATAAGATCACGTATCAACAAAGAATTATCAGCCAACACTGCGTAATGCAACAAAGTAAAACAATTGTCTGGACTATTGGCGTCTAAGTCCTCGACCTCGCCCCGATCAATGACTGCCAGAAGTTCATCATACCTTTTTTCAATTGCAAGCTGAAACACATCTACAGTCATGACAATCCCCCTTACAGCAACAATCGAAAGCTGCACGTTACCACATGCAACACATTTTCGTCACGGGCTGCAAATTGAACAATTAGTTAGTTGTCAGATCCCACCTTCACCACGCTTGATGCGGCCCGGTGAATTCTCAGATAACGCAAACAACTCCGCGTTTAGCACTGCTCGTTGAATAATCGCTTTGATGCCCGATCTGTTTGCAACATCACCGGGGGTTTTCCCCTTGGCATTTAATGCGGAGGGATTGGCACCAGCATGAAGCAGAACCCCAATTACTTCCTCACCATTTGCCCCATATGCTGCCATATGTAAAACAGTGTCACCATCATTGTTGACTGCATTAACGTCAGCCCCAAGGGCGATTAGGGACGCCACTGGATTAACTTCATTAGCGCACCACTCACTTGCGCTAATGAAGTAATGAATTAGAAGCGTTTCACCGCCTTTGTTTCTCGCATTGACATCCGCACCCGCATGAACAAGCAATTTAATCGCATCGGTTTCGACATCACCCCAAAGATGGAAGATTGGCGTAAGACCAGAATGATCCATTGCGTTAATGTTTGCGCCAGCTTCAAGTAGAGCCTTAACTGTTTCCACTGTCCGTGCCGACACCAAGGGTGTCCTCCCTTCGTGATCAACGCAATTCACATCAGCACCACGGCGAGCAAGCTCTCTTATTAGATACGGCTTATCATAGCTCACTGCGTAATGCATCAATTTCATCCCAAGCACACGACCATCAGCGTTTAGATTATTGACTTCGCCGCGATCAATACTCGCCAAAAGTTCGTCAAATCTATTCTCTACAATAAGTCGAAAAGCATTTTCTTTCAAAGGACACCTCCATCAGCCAGTTCCATAACTCACATCACCATACCTATTCAGTTACATCGCAGTCTATCAAACAACCCTACTGGCAACAAAAACCCGCCGAAGCGGGTTCTTAAGGATTACATTTTTCGCCGCGCCCTAACCGGCTCCATGTCCAGGCATGCTTTCACCTCACTCATTATTTTTTCCCCAGTCTGAACGTTTAGAGCCTCGCTCAATTTTTCATAAGTAAAAGCATCTTGAGTTAAATCGACTGGAACTTGACCATGTTTGTTTTTCGCAGTGGCGTCCGCGCCAGCATTCAATATTATTTCAGCAACTTTTGGAATGCTGTAAGCAGCTGCGATATGCAACGCGTTGTTGCCTTTTGCATCTTGGGCGTTTACATCCGCCCCCATGCTCACCAACGCATTAACGCATCCAAAAGAATTGCTGTACATGGCGCAATGAAGCGGGGCCAACCGTCCGGTTCATTCTTCACATTGATATCTGCCCCTGCATCAGCCAGTTCCCTCAAAACCAGTTCTTGACCGTTAAAGGCTGCCATGTGCATCAATGAGTTTCCTTTTTCGTTGAGAACGTTCAGATCGGGTATGTTCTCAATAGAGTTCAAGAATTCTTTCAACTCAACCGCGCCGCCAGCCGATTTCGACAAGGCACCAGCGGCCCTCAAAACCCTAACATAATTTTCGTCTTCAAAGTTCATAAAGCTCCTTTTTGTAGTTGTACTCAACCTACATCACCACACCTTGCACATTTGTCAATAGCAAATTGACAAAACAGATATGTGTGATTGGATGAAAACAATCAACTTAAGGAGACTCAATGACAAATCCAAAAGACGAAATGATCTCGATCATGCTGGGCCTCAATAAGCGCCAGCGCACGAACATTCCCAAATATCAAAAGCCAACCATCTTCGATAAGTTCGGCGGCGTGTGTGCGTACTGTGGGGATCCACTCAACGGCTCAAAGAAGAATGCGTGGGGCGTCACCCACGCTATACCGTTGCACCTGGGCGGGGAGTCATCCGCCGACAACCGCATCCCCTCGTGCATTCCGTGCATTCAAAAATATGGAACGGCCGACTGTCTGTCGGCGCTGACCGACAACGAAACGGTGCTGACTCCAACATGGCATGCAAAGCTGACGGCCATGCGCGATGCAGCGCTGCTGCGAGCGAGGAACCACCTCACCCCGCTGTCCCCCAAATCGGACATCGAGCTTGTGCGCAAGAACGTGCAAGGGCGATGGATCCACGAACGCACAACGGTGTTCGCCACCGTACTGCCAACACACGTTGTCTTCGGGCTGACTGATCGCAGTGGATCCAACAAGCGCGTTGCTGAGATGGCTTCGCTGTTGGTGTTTGGCTTCAAAGCCCAGCGGCTGGGCAACGATGGCGACTATGAAGTGCCGGCAGCCAAGGCCGGCTTGAACCTGTTCGTCGTGCCGCGCGATCGACTGCTTGCAGCAACGATGGCACTGACAGAAGAGAACTGTTGGCTTCGTGAGGTTCGCGTATCGATCACCCCTGAGCATACAAACAGTGAATGGCGTTCCTACTGGTTCCGCTCCTACGCCGCACTGAAAGACAACCTCAAACGCCGCGTGTACGGTGAAGCACAGGCGCCCTGGCACATCAAGAACACACTGTCGATGAGCGCGGGCGCGGTACGGGCGCGGCGCCACTACAACTCAAAGAGAGCCAAGACACTGGCACGGATGGAACAGCACGCCCAGGTAATGGACTTGCGTGTGGCGGCGGGCCAACCACTGGAAGATTGGGACGAACGGGTCAAACGGGTGGAACGACAACTGCAGCTGCAACTCAAGTTGTCGTAGCCCAAAAAGAAAAAGGACCGAATGATCGGTCCTTTTTTATGGGCTGTGCATGTGTGCGTCTCAGAAGTTGAAGCCGGCAGCGAAAGAGAGGACGGCGATGGACACCATCAGTGCTGCGTGCATTTGGAAACGGGTTAGACGTTCAAAGCGTTTCAAGCGTTGGCGTGCGGATGTCTTCATTTCATTTGCTCCTGTATGGACACGGGGGCTTCGTAGATCATGGGGTCATTCTCTTCGACACAGAAGACGTAAAACACACCATAGACGTTGAATGCGATGGCAGCAAAAAGCGCTGCACGCAATGTGTAGTACGTCATTGCACTGCGACCGTATTTTTTTTCATAGCGTAATTTCATAGTGGAACTCCTTAGCGTTTGGATTGGGGATCAGCCGATAGTGGCGGTGTGTTTTTCGTAAGTGGTCATGTCAACCGTTTTGATGTACATCTGAACGAACGGAGGCAAGCAGCCACGGAACATTTGGAAGATCGTTGTTCCCGTTGAGTCATCGTGGTGCCCGGTGCGGCGGTTGATGCTGCGGTTCATCATGGTGGTCAAAGAGGCGTAGCCATCGCGCACCAATACTTCAATGATTGAGTTGTAAACAGCAGCGAGCTTGTCGTCGTTGGTCAGAATGGCTTTGCGGTACAAGCAGCAGGCCAGGTGGATGGGTGTGGCGTCGCACGTCGTTGCGCGGCTGTTGGTCAACGCGGTCAGTTGTCCTGCGTCAACGCGCCCGTCCTTTTCACGGAAGTTGGTCAAGACGATCGAACGAACCTTTTTTAAGTTGGCGTTTTCAATGGCGTTGAAGAGTTTGGTTGATGTATTCATGTATGGCTCCGAGATGGTGTTGGGCGGGAAATTAACGGCGTTTGGATTTATCTTTCAGTTTTTTGATAAAGCGCAATTCGCGTTTAACCTTGGTTGTGAGGCGGATGTCGTTGTGTTTCATGCTTTGCTCTCCTGTCAGCGGATCTTGCCGGCTGTGGGGAAAGCGGCGTCGGCGCGGTCGTACATGCTTGTGGAACTTGTTGCCGAGTTGAACAACCCAGTGACGACAGTGACCAGCAACCATCCAGCCAGGACAACGACCAAAGCGGCGGCGGTGATTTTCAATGTGGTTTGGTTGAAGATGTTTTCCATAAGTTACCCCTTAAAGTTAAATGAGATTTTGAAGTTAGATTGTTTCGCAAACGCGGTTGATGAAATTGCAAATTGACACATGAAGAATGGCGGCGGTTGCTAAAGTTGCGATAATCATTTTGTGTCCCCTTATTTATTGTCCGTACATTCAATGTAAAAGAAATTATTAAGGTGTCAATACCTTTTATTGAGACATTGAGTAAAAACTGTGAGATAACCGACAGTTTTGAATATTGGTTGAAATTTTTTTAATCCGCAAAAAAAGGGCCGACGTATCGGCCCCATGTAAACAACAGAAGAAACTTATTGAGCGATCGTATTGGGTGGCGTGATTTCAAAGTCCATGAAAAGTACGGGCACACAAATAAGAAACGACGTGAGAACCGGATAGAACATATCCAAAGTAACGCCCAGTCCTGGGAACGCTGCGGCGACAGAGAACAGCGCCAAGCTCATTAAGAGTGCAACCACGATGACGGCGACGATGTACGCGTTGAGTTTATTCATTGGGCCACCCACCCGCTTTCTGTATTGATCCGTTGGGCGTTGGTCAGAAGCTCTTCAAGCTCACTGTCGGCAATCTCCGAGGCGTCCATCCAGTTGAAGGTGTAGTAAAACGACGCGGACAAGTCGCCTTCCCATCCACGGAACAACTCTCCATCCGAGCGGGACTTGGCGCGCACAATTGCTTCGCGAACGATGCCCTCACGGCTCCACAGTTGAGCAACTTCGGTCAATTCAACAAATCCGTTTTCGATAACTTTATCAATGATGCTCTGCATAACTACCCCCATGTTTTGTTTGTACTTATTTCACTTAAACACAAGGTCCAACATTGTCAATACCTTTTATTGTGAAGCGAAAAAATAAAATCAAAGGCGCTTTGAGAGTGGGATAATATCCCAATAAAAAAGCCCGCGAAAGCGGGCTCATTGCTTTAGATTTTTCTTGATCGTGGAACATCAGCTCCTACCCTTGTGACCTCACTGGATATACGAACCCGTTGACCTTCGATGTCGATCAGTTCGCCAAGATCCGGTCGTGCGGTAAATAAGGCGATGTCCTTAGCTGACATTCCATAGTCCGTGCGTAAACCGGCGTCCGCTCCCAATCTCAGAAGCAAACTAATTGTGGAACCGTCCGCACCAGATTTCTTTATCAAAGGGCTTTCGCACCACACGGCAAAGTGAAGTGGCGACTCACCGCGAGGATTGACGACATTGATGTCCCAGCCCTCTTCCACAAGTCTTGCTATGGTTTGTTGGTCATCCAAGATGACTGCCTTGTGCAACTCGTTATCCCCAAAGATGTCGCAAGGAACCTTGGGTTCGACGCTCACCATTTGACCTGCTCACTTGACCAGTGATCGCTTCCCAACGCGTACAGTTCGTAGATGCTTGGGTTCTCGCAGAACTCCCCGTCCTCGTCCTCAAGCGTCAACAAGCGTGTTTCAAGTTGCTCCCAGGCGTCGATGGCGGCTTCCCTACTGCAATCGCTTGCAATCACCTTGTAGGGCTGATCCGCCCATGTTTCACCCGTCCAGACACTCGCATTGAAGATGTGGTAGCTGGCGACAGTCTGGTTCCATTTGAAGCTGACAGAAGCGTTGAACTCGTCGCAGATTTGATTGTTGTGATTGATATAGAACGTCAGCATACAGCCCCCTGTTTGTGTGATAGATGTACTTACACAAACATGGATGCCAATATTGTCAAGCTACTTCTGGACAAAAAAAAGCCCGCCGAAGCGGGCTTAACCAATGCGATTGCAGCAAGACTTACAGATCGCCGAACGTCGGCTTGCCTTCTTCACGAAGCTTCTTACCTGCTTCACTGCTTTCAAAGTTCTTGAGGGCTTCGGGCTTCGGCCCCTTGCCGCCGTAATAGAACGGCGTCTTCTTACCGTCGTGCAGGAAGCGGTTGTTGGCGCGCTGTTCCTTGGGAACGGTGTTGCGCGGCTTGGAGCCAGCAGCCTTACCACCCTTCTTCACCGGCCCAAAGAAGTTGGCGACCTGGGCCTTCTGCCCATCGGTGAGATAAGCGGAGATGTTGGACAGGGTGTTCAACACTTCTTCAAGAGCGTCGCCAGCAGAGGCGCGGCGCGCGTCCTGGATGCGCTGACGATCAGCAGCCTGCTTTTCTTCAAGCGCGGCAAGATCCTTGGCGAGCTTCTTTTCCAGCTCATCTGCTTCTTTCCAGCTAAAGGTCTTCTCGTTCATTGGGTGACTTTTGTCTAATGAGCCGCAATTGGCAACTGGATCATATCCGATCAAATTTCAATTGCCAAGCCATTTCCCTTCTACTGTCCAATGAAGATCCATCGACATAAAAAAGCCGCCCTGTGGCGGCTTCTTTATCATGTCTTCTTTAGCCCAGGCGGGCGTCTCCGGCGAATCGAGTCTGGCAGGGACCAACTGTTAACAACCTCATCCACCCGATGATAGGCGGCGTTTTGGCGTTCATCGTCCTGTTCAATGCGCGTCTTTTCTTCGCGGCGCTCGGTGTCGAAGCTTGCAAGAAACTGTTCCTCACGCACTGGGTCATTCCAGGTCGAAATCAGTGATTTCATCGCACTCATGATGCTTGAGCGATCCAAGATCAGATCTGCTGCAAGATCACGCGTCACTTCACACCGATGTTGCAAGCGGCGTACTTGGCTCTGAAGCTCTTCGATCTGTCTTGCCAAGTCGTAGGACCGCTGGACCGCATCCAGATCGAGAGCCGAACGGCGGTGCTTACGGTGTTCCTCCACTCGTTCCTGTTTGATCCTGCGCTGCTCTTGCTGCGCTTCGCCAAACTGAATGTTCTGTTCAATCAAGTTGCTCGTGGATTGGTCAGCGTCTTGGTAAACACGTCCCAACATTCTTAACAAGTCCATACCCCCTCCATAGTAGTTGTTCTTCTCAAAGAACCAGAACATGAAACATTGTCAAGCCCCGCTGTGGTAGCTAGCTCCGATTTTCCGCTGGAGTCAAGCTAAATCTGCACGGCATGGACCGTAAGCCCGCTCTGACGCTCGTCAAACAAAAATGAGCCGGACTTTGCCGGCTCACTTTCTTCCTATTACGGTCACTTACACGGCGACAAAGCAACGTTGGACAGATCAAACCCTGCATCCTTTGCAATTCCTTTGAGAACCAACACCAGATCCTCTTTACGTTGCTCGTCGTGTTTCCGGCTTAACAGCAGCTCCAAGTCGGTGATGGACAGGTCGTTGATGTTGACTAGTTCCGTGCTGGGCAATGAGTTGCCCACCCCGAGCGTTTCAATGATGGTTTGCAACGCGCTGGGCTTCACACCTGGCCGCTCGTAGCTGTCGCGGTAGTAGTCCGCCTCCCCTGCCTCTGCAGCTTCCATGAGCACGTCATTGGGTATGCGCAGGGTTGCGCGCTCGGGGTGGATAAATGAGCGCTTTTTAATCCACGTGCTTTGGCCAATTTTCCAGCGGGATCGAAGTTCCAAACTTGTCTCCAAACTTGTGACCACCGCCCACACCCCCTCCTTCTCATTGACCCCTAAGCACAGCAATGGGTGGGTGACACGTAAGGTGGTATCAACCTTGTTGCGTTGCAAAACCTCAACGCAGGCGTAGACAATTATTCCAGGTCGTAATTCGTTAATTTTCAGCATAGGCAATTCCTTATTGGATGGAATACCCATCCAATCAGAAAATGAAGGCGAGTCAAGAAAAAAGCCCGCTTTCGCGGGCCTTTTCGATCAACACTGAACACTGTTGTGCAGTTGGGAATATCTCTGCATGCATGTCTTGACGATCAACCGCAGCACCAGCCCGACCAACAGCGCGGCAAACAGGCCGCTTCGCCACACACCACCGATGGCCCAGGCACCATAGAAAGCCAAGCCGAACACCGTCAAACCTTGCAGCAAAGACGCCAATTCTTGAGTTCTTGAAATGGACTCTGGCGTCGGATATCTGTACTTTTTAGACAGAACAAAGGCTTGAACCAATGCCAGACAGGCGATGGTGATATCGATGCCTGTCTTGTACACCAGAGCATTGTGAGTGATATATACATAACCCACCATTTCAACAAAAACCCCCAAGACCAACGCTAAGAAGCAAACGCGCGCATAAAATTCTTTTGACATTGACACCCCCAATTGTTTGACTGATTTCAATCAAACATGGATGTCAATATTGTCAAGCTGGCACTCACTCACATTCTTTTGCGTGCAACAGGCTGCTTTCGCACTGATCCAACAGCCTTGGTGATGGCGGCCTTGTCCCAGCGTGCTTCATGCTCCAACAGCAGTTTCTTTGCTTTGGGGATCACAGCAATGTCCGACGCCCTCAAACCCTCGTTGTTGCGGATCCGGGGATCGGCCTTGCGTTGCAGCAGCCAGTACATTCGCGTGGTGCAATCAGTCTGCGCCAGATAGTGCAGCGCTGTATCGCCATCTTTGTCCTGCGCATTGACATCCACGCCCAGGTCAATAACGCGATGAATGAGCCGGCAATTCACTGTCTCGTCAATCAACCAATGCAAAAGTGTCCCATTGAACGTGGTGTCATTGGCTTTATCCAGTGGGTTGTATCCATTGTCCAGCAACACCTCAACGGAACGCGTGTCGAAACAGCAATATCCACAACTGAGAATTCCAGCTCCTTTGTGATCTTTGGCGTTGACATCCGCTCCGGCCTGAACAAATGCTTCAACACGCGACGCCTTAAGCCTTCTCTCATGGAACAAGGGTGTTCGGCCTTTGCGATCCCGCGCGTTGGGATTTGCGCCCTTGCTCAGAAGCAACGCAGCCACATCGCTGGTAACCGTGTGCAGAGGTGTGTAGCGTTCGTGGGTTCGTGCAGAGATGTTGGCGCCGGCATCAATCAGCACCAGGGCAACGTCAACGTTGCTTGCTGTGTGCAGAGGCGTCCAACCTTTCTTACGTCCTGTCGCGACCTTGGGATCCGCCCCACACTCCACCAAAGCCTGAGCCGCTTCGGCGCTGACCACTGTATGCAGCGGGGTAAGCCCCTGCTCGTCCTGGGCGTTTGGATCCACACCCAACGACACAAGGTAGTGCACGACATCGGCATGCTCACTGTTCTGCAAGGATCTCACTCCACACCCACACTCAATCAAGCCACGTGCGTGATCGGCGCTGTTGGCGTGGAATAACAAGGACGTGTCTTGCGTGGCTGTGGACACACCCAGGTACTCGGTGCTGACGATCTGGTGGACGGCCAAAGAATTCCCACACATTTTGAGCCAATCCTGATCGGTATCAATGCTTTCTTTGTCATCAAAAATATCGAG
Organism: Stenotrophomonas sp. GD03654; assembly: GCF_029845105.1. NCBI lineage: Bacteria > Pseudomonadati > Pseudomonadota > Gammaproteobacteria > Lysobacterales > Lysobacteraceae > Stenotrophomonas > Stenotrophomonas sp. GD03654. The sequence goes on from NZ_JAOCLC010000004.1 coordinate 36,347, forward strand.
ATAGTGCGGTACATACTTGTGATACCGCTGCGTGCGCTCTTCGTGGTCCAACATCGCCGTCAAAGGCGCAAGGTACGCCGCTGCGGCATCACTGAGAACCGTATAAAAGGCCGGTATACGTGCGTTCGGATCGGCACCAGCTGCCATGGCCGCTTGCACAAGCCCGACGCTCCGCGCGTGGGAGAGAACGAATTGACGCGACAGAACATCCTTTAAGGTGAGTTCACACACAGCCACCAGCGGCAAATTTGAAAGAATTTCACTCACATCCAAATTTGCTTCCAGCATTGCCTCCAATTTGTCCATCAACTGCTTTTCTTTTTTCTCCATAAAAACACCCGTTCTGCTTGAATTATTTCACTCAAACACGGATGGCAATATTGTCAAGCGCACAAAAAAGCCCGCCGAAGCGGGCTTGTATATCTTGCACATGTCACCGCCCCAACCCCACCGACGCAATCACTCGCGATATCAACTGTTTTTCTTTACCGTCAAAGTCAACAGTAATTCCATCGGCGAGCATTTCTTGCTCGATGTCACTCTTAACCAGGTCAATATAGTCGTTGAACCGCTGGCGCTCAAACTCGCCTTCCTTTGAAAGCACAGCGCGAACGCGGTTCTCGGTGACGTACAGCGGGTATTGATGTTGCAGCCCCGACCCGACAACCTTCTCAACGAACAAGTCATTTTTAAACTTGTAGACCTCTCCCGACGCATCGCAGCGGAGGATATAGCCCTCGCACGTGCATGAGCCATCGACCAATGTGGGGAATTTGTTTCCGTGTTGGATGACTTCGGCGAAAGCCCCGGACGTAACGATGGGAGCTTTCTTTAGCCCGACAGCATCAATGACATGGTGATATGGAAGACGCACACCGTCCACAACGATATCGAACAGGTAGAAATCCAATGCGCCGTAGTCTGCGTTCTGCTGGACTTTAAGCCCATCGGCCTCACCAGCAAGTTCACCAAAGAAGCGTACGGCTTGATGCTTCCGAATGACTCCCTCATCAAGTAAGTGTTGATAATTCTCACGCACAACGCCTGCATATCGATCAAATACAACTTTATGGTTGAAGAAGACTTCACTTGTAAGTATGCGATTGCGCGATGCCGATTGGACCTCGACCCCATCTGTGATGAATTGATAGTTTGCACCGTGAATTTTTTCAACCGCATACCACTTTGCAACACTACGCAAGCAGCGCAATTTGATTTTTTTCTGAAAACGTGTCAATTGTTGGATAACGTTCAAATTCTAATGTCATTAAAACCCCCTATTTTGTGAATTGATAATTCAGCTAAACAGGTGTTCCAATATTGTCAATGCTTGACAAATTAGAATTGGGCAGCACAATAGTTGTGTAAAGGAAATAAAGGGAATTACTCAACCTTTATGAAATTTACATTGAGACGACTAACCAGGTGAAAGAGAGCGTCTCCCAGCAGCCAATAGTGGCTGTCCATGTTCACGACATGGTGCAAATGGTTTTCTGGATCTGAGTATAAAAGGCGCCAATGGCGCCTTTTACTTTCCCAACCATTGCAACTGGATCCAATTTCTTTAAGGACATCTGCGCATGGGGGATTGAGAACGCACGGACCTTCTCGCCAGTGATGACATAAAAAAAGCCCGCCGAAGCGGGCTTATATGTTTCATACACTCATCAATAGTAGGTTCGCATGCGCTGCTCTGCTTGGTACTTGGCGATATTGCGAAGCATGTTACGCATGAGGAAGAAGAACGGAATGCCGGCGCCGATAAGGAAGCCCAGGACGCCAACAACCGGACCTAGGTCCATGCTTCCCCACAACACCCCACTGACAAGGAAGCCGACGATGGTTGACCAAAACCCAATCCAGATTGTTCCGATTAAAGCGTTAATTGCAACTTTCATTTGTGCACCCCCGTTGTTAGCCAATAATTGACTTACTGAAACAGAAGAACGGATATTGTCAACCTCGTTGCCGTTCTAGCTAGCTCCCATTAGCTTCGGGAGTCAAGCTGGAACTACATTCGCCGCTCTGTCTTTTCCGAACCGTTAAGCTCGCCACCAATAGCGTGGTGCAATCGTTGGCGTTGTTTGTGATGCAGGAAATCGCTGAGGTGCTGGGTCAATTCGACTTCTGTGGGGCTGTCGGGGATCGACCATTGGGGTGTTGGAAGATCCTTAAAACGAACATGGATGTTGTACGCGCACATGATTTTGGCGGCCGCCCTGGGCGTGACTTTGAGCCCTTCGTGCAATCGAAGCGCCAGGTCTTCGATGGCCGAACGCCAGAACGTTAAATCACTAGGCAATTCCGCAGCGTTGAAGTCCAGCGCTTCGCACAGCAATGGTCCTAGAACGATGTGTTCCGGCTGTTCAAAGATGCGGCCTATTGGTGCCGACTCGCGCCAAATTCTTTGTTGTTCGGTGGCCGGCGCACTGTCGTAAAAAGATCCAACCATTTCAACCCCCTGCGTGATGATGAAATCTCAATCAACCACGCCTCACACTTTTGTCAAGTCCAATAAAAAACCCGCCGAAGCGGGTTTATGGGTTTCCATTACATACGCCGTCTGGGCCGGACTTCTATATCTTCCGAAGCGATAGCAAGTTCGCGCAAGATGTTTTCCTTCTCTTTTCTTGCTTGCACACTTGCCTTTGCGGCACTGAATTGCAAAATCAATTCTTTAATTGCGGGGCGGCGCTCACTCGGAATGGATATCATATCGGTATTACATATATCGTGCTGATCTGTCAACTCAAAACCACTTACGGACAAATCCTCGATAAAATTGTTTTGGAGTACGGTCAAATCAAATGAATCGTCTATCTTTTCGTTTATCAACCTCCATAGCCAACAAAGATCGAATTGCACTTCATCAGTCCTTAGCCCTGACTGCACCAAGCGATTGACAACTGCAACGTAAATCTCAGGGAGAGGATCTGAGTTGTTAAATTCAATTAACACCTGTTTTGGATTAGAGCAATCATTCACCAGTCCAATTGAGGCAAACGAATCCACAATTTCAAGTAGTAATCCTGAGGAAGCGATTCCCAAGTAGTAGCGATTGAGTTTAAAAATTTCCTGCAAAAAATTCTCACCCTTAAGAACATCATCCCCCTCGCCATCCACAGGGCGCGCACCATGCTTGATAAGAAACGGAATAAGTCTAATGTTTCGGGAATAGACTGCTGACTCCAAAGCGGTCCAACCCTTGCCGTGCAAACGGGCGTTGATGTCAGCCCCTTTTTCGAGTGCATATAAGATCATTTCTTCTTTGTGTGGGTCTGCTTCAGCCGTGGCCGAACAGACAATGCGGTTTATCGTTAGCAGTTCGGGTTGATTGAATCCAGTCCCCAGTCCGGTGTGGTGTTGAGCAAGGCACGGATTTTCGCTTATCAACGACTTAAACGTCCCAACATCGCCTTTTGAAATGGCATACGTCAAACGAAACCCAGCTGGTAGTTTCGCAAGGGCACGCTCCATTTCCTTTGCTGATCTGTTTGATTGGAACATGTGCTTTGCATTAGCAATCTTTTTTTTGGCGGTTGCCGCCCATGCGCTCACCTTAGATCCACAACTAAATAACAACTTTGACATATCGTAATCCTCCAAATGTTAGATACACCTTCAATCAAACACAAGGCCGAACATTGTCAATACCTTTTATTGATAAGCAGAAAGAAAAAACATAAGCGCTTTGAGAGTGGGATAAAATCCCAATAGAAAAGCCCGCTTTCGCGGGCTCTTTGTTGCGTCAAGTACATCAACCCATCCGACTTAAAAGCCGGCGATAAAACATCCCAGGGCAAGCCCAAAACTGAAAGCAGTCACAACTGACAAACAAACAGTTCTGATCCACATCGCTCGTTCAACCTTCGCTTTTGATTTTGATGCCTCGATGTAGCTAGTGATAGAGCCATGTAGATCATCAAAACAGTGTTGCAATACTGCAAGATACAATTTATCCATAACACCCCCTTCAATCTGATTGCACTGAATTCAATCAAACACAAGGTCCAACATTGTCAAGCTCAAAGAAAAAGCCCGCGAAAGCGGGCTTCATTCTTCACATCTTTCGCTTCACCGGTTCTGGCGTTTCAACCTGCACTTCCGACACAAAGTCCAAAAGTTTTTTCTGCTGTCGGCGCCGCGCAACCTCAATTAAATGCTCGCACTGCTCTTCAAGTGTGGGCCATCTTTGGTCCGTTTCCCACTGAGGAATGTCCCCTGCTCCATTGGTGAAGTACCTCGCACGATTGTGCATCTGTAGAAGCGTCGCAGCGTCATGTGGGTTGACTTTGGCTCCACCCTCTAGTTTCTCTTTTAACTCGCCATACAGTAGTGAAAAAAATGCAGATCGAATTGTTGGTGGGCGCGAACTCCAAAACTGAGAAGCTAGGGGATTTATTACCACACCAACAAGACCAGGTGCATTCTCATCCAGCCTAGTGCAAACAAGATCCAAAAAACCATCGATATCAAAACCTCTTTCAATCTTGGGATTGTTTTCAGCCTCTACAGTCAGAATACCTTTCATCCACCGTCTGATCAAATAGTAAAATACTGCACTTGATAAGAACCAGAAGCCTAAAGCGATCCACCCTATATAACTTGCATCCATACTGACCCCCTATTTGATTGACATGCATTCACTCAAACACGGAAACCAACATTGTCAAGCTCAAAGAGAAAAGCCCGCTTTCGCGGGCTTTTCTCTTACATCTTTCTTCTCATGGTTGGTGGCGTATAGACCTCACCAACTTCCGCCATAATCGTATCCCGTTGCTGTCTGTTCAGGGCATCTTGGACTGCATCCTTGCCAGCCTGGTACAACTCATCCAAGAAACTGCTTCCTCCGCGTGACATATATTTCTGCTGCGCTTCATCACTCATCACGGCGCCACGATCAATCATCTCAACGATCACATCAGCGTCGGGCGATTTGAGTTTCATGTAAGACGCCAAATCAGATGTAAGATCATCAGAGATATCTATGAGATGCTTGATGGCATGTTGGCATTGGCGCCAGTCCTTAAAGTCTTCTGAGCCAGACACATGTTCCTTCTGCACTTTTTCATAGTGCTTAACCACCAAGTCCATGGGGCGCTGACCTTCGGGTCCAGGCTCAACGCCGAACCGCTGCAAAACTGCAAACGTCTCAAAATTTCCGTTTAAAAGCGAACCCAACATCAGACTTTGCCCGTCTTCATTCTCGACGCTGGGATCGTGCCCCATCAGCAGCATTTCTGCTACAGCCTGGGGGTTTGTCATCCCATGCATGTGGCGGGCTTCAAAGATATCAGGGTGTTCAGTGACTAGCCTCAATTCAAGCGGCGCAAGTTGCGTGAGATTATTGGAAGCGAATTCTTCTCTCCGCCGCGCTTCTTCCAGTTGTTCCTCTGGCATCGTCATTCGACTAGCAAAATCATGGACAGAAAAAAACTGAGAAGCGTCAGCAGCTTCCTCTTTCATGCCATACAGAACGTCGCCCAACAGATGTTCCGTGGGAAGTCCACCCTTGTCTAAGGCACGGTTGATTTTATCGACCGAATTGCACAACTCGGTGACGGTTAGTTCGTCGTAATTTTCCGTGTTGTCGATGTTTTCAACACGACACAGCAAATTCGGATCCCCGCCCTTGCTTAAAACTGTGTTGAAGCCGTAATAGCCATCCACCTTTTCATCAAATGCGGCCAACCCACAGATAGAGCCGACGTACCTCAAATTTTTTTCGGGGTACTCCCAGGTGATTTCCGCGTTCGGGTCATGGCGGTCGAAGTAGTCGCCAATGCTCGATGAATTCTTTTTGGTGAGCAAATCGTAAACTTCTGCGTCACTGTACTTTCGATTAACCCACTGGCTGTACTCTTCAACGGCACGGGTAATCACTTCCACCTTGTCGGCCGACGCATCAGTGAATGGATCGAAAGAAAGTTGAATGTAATCATTTTCGTCCGGATCCTGCACGTTGGGATCATACTGTTGATGCAAACCTGGCTTCTCAATGCGGTCAACCTTTGCACCACTGTCAATGATCGCCTGGACATGACTTGCGTCTGTTTTATCTGAGTAGATTGCGTATTGTAGTGCGTTGCCAGCAAAATCAATTCCATCGCTTAGCTCGACAAGAAAAGTGTCGTTCACATTGTGACTTAAATGTGTTTCCTTGAAGTATTCCCTCAGTTCCTCGGGTGTCGCTGTATCGATAAAGGCAACAAATTCATCGTTGTTAAATATAGTTCGCTCGCTCATTAAACCCCCTACTTGATTGATATTTCACCAATCAAACAGAAGTTTGGAATTTGTCAATGGCCGATGGCATGCAAGGCCAATTCTTGAAATAAAGAAAGCCCGCGATAGCGGGCTTTTCTCTTACATCTTTCGCCGCATGATGGGCTGTTGGCATGTCTCACCCAACTCGTTCAGCAAGTTCTTCTTGCTGATTACGCTCTCCATCAGCATTAAAGCTTCAGGGCGATCATCCCAAAGCCAAGTGAAACCCACTTCGGTTGGAAGCTTGTTTTCTCCGTTCCTAACAGTCGGATCTACCCCTGCGTCCAACAGGTTTCTAATACCTTCAATGCCCTCATAAGCATTACAAAGCATCATCGTTATATGGAGCGCTGTATTGCCATCCGCGTCCTGCGAATTTAAATCAATGCCGAGGTCTTTCATGATTTTAATGCCTTCGACAGACGCATGCTTTGCAATAAAGGACGCTTTTCCGTTCGAGATTGTCATTGAGGCCCCTGCGTCAACAAGCCGCTTCACGTTTTGAATGTCCCTTACAAAACTAATCGCCGCGTCACCGTTATGATCTTGTACATTGAAATTGAACCCTGAAAGAGCCAGTTCACTGATTATTGCTGCACTTGCATCGTTGTTCTTTAAGTGTGAGAAGTGCCTCGGCTCTATCAAGTCTGAGTAATTGTCCGCAATGAAAGCGGCGTCAGCTCCACGACCAAATAACCATTGAATATAAGTCCCATTGTGATGAAATAACTCCTTGATTTTCTCGCGTCCCCACATAGCGTCAATTTCACTGGCCTTAAGCAAATCATGCATCGTTCTAGTTTTCATTCCCCCTCCTCCGTAGTTTGACCTTACATCAATTAAACAGATGACTCCCTTTTGTCAATGAAATATCTATTCCAGATTGAAAGATGGAAAAAAGGCCCGCTTGAGCGGGCCTTAGATCAGCAAGATTTTTCTTACATCTTTCGCCGCATGATGGGTTGTTGTTGCGACTCACCCAATTCTTCCATCAATTTTCTCTTTGTGACCGCGCTTTCCAACAGCAATACAGCTTCACGGCGATATTCACCCGGGAAAGCCACTTGAGAAGGAAGCTTGCCATCAGCATTCCGAACAGTTGGATCAGCTCCGGCTTCCAACAGATTTCTAATACCATCCAATCTGTTGCCATTTATCGCCAAGATATGAAGGGCGGTAAAATCATCATAACTATCTTTAGAATTTAGATCAACGCCAAGTTCTTTCATGATTTCAACACCCTCAGCAGATGAATTTCTCTCAATAAACCCTGCATCGCATTGATCCAAGAACGTTTCACCATCATTGTTCGGAATACGCACCGAAGCTCCCGCATCAACAAGACGTTTCACAACACCAATGTCCTGCACCATGCTGAGCGCGGTGTCACCGCTCACATCCTGAACATTGAAGTCGTAACCCGTAAGTGCCAGTTCATCTATGATTGCTGCACTTGCATCGTCGTTCTTTAAGTAGAAGAAATGCCTGGGCTTTATCAAGTCAGAATAATTTTCTGCAATGAATGCTCCATCCGCCCCGTCTCGGAACAAAGTGAGGATTTGCGACTCTTTTGCCCTGGCACCATTTTTGACCAACAGTTCGATGCGATCTGCACCATTAGCAAGGTCTACCAATTCCTTGTCACCATCTAAGAACCCGTCGCCAAAGTAATCACTCTTGCGAACTGGCGCGTTCACGTCTGCACCCAATTCAATCAAATCCCTCATCACATCAAGAACATTGTCACGATCATGATTGTTGATACTCTTTGATGCAACGTAAGCAAGTGGAGTCAGTAGAGTTTGGCTCGCACCTCCACTCACATAGAACGTCTCATTCACGTCATGGGTTTGAAAATATTCCTTGATTTCTTCACGATCCAAAACAGCATCCCATTCATCGGTTTTAAGCAGTTCATTCAACTTCAAATTTGTCATATATACCCCCTTGCGTATGTTCAATATGACTTCAATCAAACAGAAGATTGAACTTTGTCAAGACAAAAAAAAGGCCCGCTTTCGCGGGCCTTATTCCAACACGACCCTCCATTACATTCGGCGCGTCATGGATTGTCTGCTGGGAACGCATTCTTCAATGGCCTGTTGTAAAACGTCGCGCTGCTCAGCCGCCCGCTGATCAGCTTCCAAATACATGTTCATAGTACCCACGGCTTGGCTGTAGCTCTGACCACCGAACATTCGATCCTCAACACGTGCAGCGTTCATAACATCGACAGAGTGTCCGTCATCATCTTTAATGGTTGGGTCTGCACCATTCCGAACCAGGAGCTCCTGGCACTTTCCACAGTCTGTGTGGTGCAGTGGCGTCAACCCATAGGCGCCTTGACGATTGATATCAGCGCCTGCATCAATCAACAAGCTCACTACTTCAATGTCGTTGATATGCGCAGCAATGTGCAGTGGCGTATCGCCATCCGCGTCCTGGGTGTTGACATCCGCACCGGCCGCAATGAGTTCTCGCACAATATAACGAGACTCATACCAAATCGAAGCTGACAATAAAGAAACGCCATGGGCATTCAGCACGTTAAGATCAAGACCTTCCCCGATCATCTTTTGGATAGCACCCACATCATCTTGCTTGATTGCCAGGTCAAGACGATGCTCCAAAATATTGAAGCTGTTTGAAGTAATAGTTTCATCATCATTCATTGCGAACCCCCTATTTGATTGATATTTCACCAATCAAACAGAGCGTTCAAAATTGTCAAGCTTGCAAACCAACTTTTGTGCTTTTTTGGACTACATGCGCCGCTTGAGTGGTGCAGGCTCATCTTCCAGCCCCACTGCTTCGGCCAGCAATTTCCGCTGATGTTCCGCCACAATGCTGGGAGCCCGCTCAATCAGATCACGCCAGACAGTTTTACGATTCACGTGAACCATGTATTCATCGGGCGTCTTTTTCCCGTATTCAGGGCTTTTAATAGTTGGATCGACGCCAAACTGAACAAGCATTTCCTGCATTCGGCGCGACTTTGCGCAATACAGCAATGCGCTATCAACAGATAAGCCCAGTCGCACCATTCGTTTAAGTAACACTCTCGTGTATTCGTACGAGTCAAATTCAACAGTCGTCTCTTGAATTCCGCCCCATGCTCCAAGCTGGTTTGGGTAAGAGAATTCGACCAATTCTTTGAACAGATCATACTCATTAAATCTGTATGCAACAATCAGCGGATGTCGATCCAACCACTGTCCATCCTTGTCTCGCAAGTCAAACCTGAGTCGGTATTCCTTGAAAATATAACGAGCAATTGCGGCTTTTCCGTCGTAGATCAACATGGACAAAAGAGGATAGCCATTTCCCATCACCATGTTGACATCTGCCCCCTTACTTACAAGCAACTTCGCCATAGCCGCTGAGTTTGCACACAGAAGCGGGCATTTCACGGTGTCATGCACTTGATTGGGATTTGCCCCCCCTTCCAATAGAGCCCTTGCAATAGCAATTTTGTCGTTTCTCACTGCCACACACAGCGGCGTGTACCCGTTTCCATCCACCGCACTGTGGTCAGCTCCTGCGTCAAGCAGCAACTGCACAAGTTCAATTCGTTCATCCTGCACTGCCGAATGAAGGGGAGTTGCATGCTTGGCTTCGTATTCCGTCAGTTCCCACGAACGGCTAACCCCAATACTGGGATCCGCACCGTGCTCAATCAGCACTTTTGCAAAATCGTACGCGCCATCTTTGATGCACTCGTGCAACAAAGTTGTGTTTTTGTGCCCCTGGTCTGTGACGCTGCCCCCCAAGTGATAGTTGATGTTGACGCAGACTGAAACGATCTTTGTGAAGTCCTCAAGGCTTTTTCGCAGGTTTGCTTCCCGCGCGCAGTACACACCCATCGATATCCGCTCACTTTCCGTCGAGCATTGCTCCATTGCCTTAAGGCTATTCTTCAAATGTAAAGACTGTTCTTCCTCCACACATGCAGGAGCAGTTATCGCCCTGTGCTTCACTTTCCTACGCGCGATATAAGAGCAACACCCCTCGTACAAAAATGCTCCGAGGATAAGTATAAATGCGGCAATTATTATCCAATTTTCCATAGAACCCCCTTTCCGGTTGCGATATATCCACACAACCACGGAAGCCAACATTGTCAATACCTTCTGTTGCACTTTGTAGTAACAAGTCCCAAGCCGCTTTAAGCGTGGGATACAATCAAATGAATAAGCCCGCTTTCGCGGGCTTGTTTTTACACACTTCGATTCACTGACGATTACGTTCAATATCAATTACGTACAAATCGACTGATGTCATCCTTGCCCACAATGAAAATTTGACTGATAGATGCCATGTTCACATCATCGTCAGCATAGATGTGCCCCGCACCAGCTTCACAGTTGAGAATAATGGCAGCGTTGCGTCCGGTGACAACGCGGCCACTGGTGGCAACAGACCAGTCTTGATTTCCACTGAGCCGCATTGCATAGCGCACGCGGATATAGGCGTTTACGGCGTCCAGCTGCCCGCCTTTAAATCCAATTTTTGCGACTGACAGCGCCAGCTCCAAGGCTTGTGGCAGTTGCTCGTTGGCTATTCCATCGATCACAGCCAAATTGTTTGTAACAACACCAAGTTGATCGTGACCCAGATTATTGATTAGATCCAATAGGCTCGGAAAATCTTGGCATTTACTCTTCGGCTCGCCTTCCTGGGTGATTTCTTTAATGGTGCGCGTACGCGCGTCAATGTAATGGATCGAAAGTGGAACGTAGTCCAAATCGAACGTCAGACGCTCATCTTCTTCCAGTGGCTCGTCTCCAAAGAAAACAACATGATTGCTCATTGCAAACGAATGAATGATGCCTTCCGGGGACTTAGAAGCGGCCACATTTGAGAATGGACTTGAGTCTTCCACCACTCGTCCATTTTGTTTGTAAAGCAAATCCCGTCCAGCGCAGATGGCAGCAATAGCACAGCGTCGAAGATCGTTCGGATCTATGTCAACGTGACGACTTTGGTAGATGCCCTTAACGACAGCTTCTAGCAACTTATCGTCTGAGTCAGCGAACACTGACCCAGCTTGAATTCGCGCCTCTCTTATTGTATTCGGACGTCTGTATGAGTCTGCGCTGGTTTTCATGCGCTCCATAAAAGACAACGCACGATCATCATCATTGCCATCTTCCGCGTTTTGCAGTTGCTTTTTGAACTCTGAAAACTTGGAAATTAGCTCTTCTGCCATCGATGCTGCATCGTCCGTATCCTCAGATGGGGCACCATGCTCTTCATTCCATTTTTCTAGATAGTCCTCGTACGACTTGTACAGGCAAACTGAAAAATCCTCATATGAAATGACGGCGTACCTCCCTTTATTTGGCACATCGACTTCAACATCAGCCAGTTCAGAGTGACGCATTGTGAAGGCCACAATGTTTCCATTGTGCGGGTCAACCATCCCTATGACGCCTGAATTTTGATTCAGCACCGGATGTTCACGCCCGGAATTCGACCAGGAAATGAAGATATCTCTTGATTTGCGAAAAAGCCACACATAACGCTCAACCACATTGTCGCGTGAAAGCACATCATCTTGCGTCAGATCACCTGAATCGATCATCTGAGAAACAGTCTCCATATTTCGCCGCGCAGCGTCACCGCCCATCTCGAAATATTCCTTAAACTTATTGCCAACATCATCGATAGTCATCATGCCACACTCCCCTTACGAATTATTTTCAATTTCAGAATTGCACCCTTGCTTGCGACATACGCACTTCAAGGGAGTGCAGTGGCTCCACTTAAACTTACCACACATCGACAGTTGTTAATTATAACTTTCAGCGTAGAATTCAATCCGCACTCAACAACCTCAACAGGAAATTGCATGCAACCATAACTTACAAGGAAACTTTTATGGACATTAACACTACAATCTTTGCTCTTGCCACACTTCTCGTCTTCTCTTCCGACAAGAAGGTTGAACTAATTGAAAGAATTCTTATCAGGATATGTCAAATCATCAGGCGCAAATGATAGTTGGCAACGGGGGTGATGCTTCCTGAAAGCACACCCCGCCGTCTGGACATTTGGTCAAACTAGCATCACCACCTACACAAACGCTCCCTGTTTTCATCATTTTAGATCGCACCTGTGATCTTCACAGACCTACTTGATCGAGCCAGCCTGGGCGTCGGTAGAAGCGTCCGCGTTCCAGCAGCTTTTCAAGCCTGGTCACTCTCCTGCTTTCCGCAGAGCGTGGGGCCCTTTTTTTGAACTCTTCAAATGCAGCCTTTGCGGCATCCAAGTCACCTTGCCCCATGTACCACTCAACAATCGTCGTGATAAAGAAGTCATTGACCGGCTGTGATGCATCCATTGCTTTTAGAACTTCGCCAAACCGGCCAGTCTCGCCCCGATAGGGATCTAGCTCGTACTGCATTTTTTGGGCGGTCAGCGCTGCCTCAAATATTTCTGCAGCTGGCTTCTTGCTTCCCACGAATGCGTAGAACGGTCGGATTGCCTTTTTCTTGTCCGCCTCTTCTTTGAGTGCATCGTAGTCCATGCCTCTGTAGAAGCTCGATTGATTGAGCAATCTCGTGTTGTACATCTCAAGCATCTGCTCAAAAATGCTGTGGATGTGTGCTTCGGACAGGCCCACGGCCAAGACTACAACGCGGTACTCACCACCCAGCCGCTCGCGAACGAACCACTCCCAGGCGATGCCACCGTTCTTTTGCCACGCGTAGGGGCCACGACCGTAACCGGCGTAGAACGGTACGCCATCAGCGTCCACGTGCAACCAAGCATAGTGCTTGTGGTAGTGCGGCAGCATCATCCATTGAGTCTGCGAAACGCACGCCTCTTGGGTGTACGACGCTAGCAAAGGCACTTCCACACTGATCTTGCCCACACCAGCGGCCTTGGCTTGGACAACAAGCTCTTCGATATCAACGATCTTGAACGTCACAGTGAAATCTCCATTTCCATATACTGCCGCTTCTATCCTTTGAGCCTGTCGGGAATGTGGTTCACGCCATATGAGACTGAAACGGTGTCGCCCTGCTTCTCTCGCTGCCACTCTGCGCGATGCATTGCAAGGCACAGATACACGATTGCAGAACGTGCCATGGTCAGGACACGCAATGCTTTGCTTTGGAACTCGTCCAACGTCATCTGCTCCGACAGACGATCATGATGCATCGATGCTTCATCAACCTCTGAGCGGGACCAGACAATCTTGAAGAACCGATGTTCTAGAGCGTTGCGCACGACGTGAAGTTCTTGAGCGTCCGGCGATGCGTATTGCCTTGTGTCCTCGTTGAAGATGTCTTCGGACAAGCTGTACAGTGCGTGCAACCAAATAATTTGGCTGCTTTCAAACTCTGGTCGAATAACTGACTCAACATTCTTCTTGGGTTCAGTCCGCCACAGTCGTGCGAAGTCAGCCGATTTGCGCTTAGCACCAATCTCCCAGCGGTCACACACAAAGAACGCCACCTTGTCCAGTAGCGAGTACGCCGCCCGATATGCGGTTTTGACTTGCTCAATGGCGATGCTGTAGCGCGCACCGTCGGTGTTGGATGACAAGAGAACATCACGGTCGGCCATGTGTGTCTTCAGGTCATCCAGCCCAACAAACAAGCACCATCGGGCATAGATGTATTCTTGCTTGAGTTGGTTGAACGCAGCAAGATACGAGATCCCCACCCCATCGGCACGGTGTGTTGGGAGAGAAAGCGAGTCTGTCGCGGCCACCGGCTTGGTGTACGCATCGTTCATGGGGTTGAGGAACAATCGGTTGTCCAAACACCAGCGCCGGTAACGCTTCTCCTGAGCGCTTCGTCCTAGTGAAAAGTCGTCCATCCAGGCAACGTCCGGATTGCTCTCAACACCGTACTGATCCAAGCCAAGTTCAACGGTTTCAAGTATCAGCCGAAAGCGCTCTGCAGCTTCTACGAACGTTGCACCGTGAGCGCCGATAGCAACCGCCTCACGCAGTTGCGCACGGCCTTCAATGTTGATCCACTCCCTGTGACCCACGTCATACAGGTTGCTGGCATAGAAGAACAATGCACACGCCATGTTGCCTTGGGCCATCGCAAGCATCGGGTCCAAATCCAACGCTTTGCGCCATTGTTCCAAGGCATCATGTAGGCGCCCCGTCTTGTTGAACGCGTTGCCCAGGTTGGAGTGGATCTGTGCGCGGAAATCATCAGGGAGCTTCGCGAAGCCCTCATGCGCGATGGCTGAGCGCAATTGATAGATCTGCCCTGTGTTCTCCGGCTGGATCCACGAGTGTGCGTTCTCGTTCGTATGCCGTTGTTTGTACAGCGACTCCAAAGCATTGGCGTGGTAGTAGTGCAGCATGCACCCGTGGCGCTTGTCGTCCAATTCTCCGCATATGCCAATGACCTCAATACAACGCAACAACAAATCAAGGTCTTTGGTTTCACCTGCGGCATCGACAAGCGCGCCAAGTTGGTCCATGCGATGGGAGGTGATCTTTCCTGCCGCTGCACGGATCGATATTTGCTCAGCCAGGGCGAACATCTGTTCGCGCGTCAAATGTATGTCGGTCAATGCGCTCTCCGAACGCGTGCGTGTAGCATGGGGCTTTACCGTCCATTACACACCGTCATGAGCCCAATTTCGACTCTTTTAATTTTGGCTGCAGCTGCACATGCCCAGCCCCCGCTTGCTGTGGACTCTACGGTCCTGCTGGCGGCCTACACCCGTGACGCCGACGCTGCCGACAGGCGCTACATGGGTCAACGGCTGCGGGTAACTGGCGTGGTTGCCGAGGAGCCCGCGCTGTACCGGCGCTCGCCACTGCTGGCTCTCGAAGGCACGGGGATCCACGACCGGCCCGTGGCCGTGCTGGACCCCGCACGCAAGGAAGAACTGGCCGGTTTGCGCACTGGACAGCAAGTCACCCTCGATTGCCTGGGCAACGGGCACGTCTCAAGCACACCGATGCTGAAAAATTGCACGTTGGTTCATACAGCCCCTTGACCACTGCCGCTTGGGTTGTGGGTTGGTCAGCGCCCATAGACTTAGTGGTGGCTTACTCAGGCGTGGTGAGAGCGGGAGAGTGCATCGTTCAGCTAACGGTCCGGCGAAGCTTGTCATCCGCAAAAATCTTTGCCTATATCTTTCTCGCCGCTCCGGCAAGAGAGTATTGAAATGGCCAAAAAGTTCCACGATATCGATGTGCGGATGATGCACACCACCAACCGCATTGCTGAAAACGTCAATGAGGGCGCCAGTCCCGATGCAATTGCGCTGCTGATTAACGTTCCGGGTGTCGATGGCACCTTCATCAACACGCTTTGCGCGCTCCGCGCGGCCAACGATCGAAAGGCTGCTTACACAAAGAAGCAATATAAGACGATGAGCCGCGTCACCAAGGAAGTTCGGGCGGAGAAGAAGGCCGAACCGGCTGACGAACCGTCCCAGGAAGATCTGGATACCTTCAAAGTTACCTTTAAAGAATGAGGCGCGAAAAATGCATCACCTACGCCCGCTTATAGCGGGCTTTTTTATTGCCAGAACTATTGGACCCTGAGCTTTGAAAAAGCAATGAGCGCTGTTTCCGTGTCCAACAGTCGCGCCCGGTACTTGCGCCGAACTTGGTCAATCTGCTCTTTGGATATGCGCGCCGTGTACTGCTCCATCTTGCGCGTTATTTCGGCCATAACGCGCTCAAATTCATCTGCATCAATCTTGCCATTGATGGCATCCAAGTACACTTTGGAGCGGCTTTCGTAAAAAGCCCTGATTTGAGGTGAGTTCGTGGCTAATGGCACAAGCATTGCATTTGAAGTTCCTGCGACCTTCAAGACCCACTGCATGTCCCGTCGACTCTTCACGGCCGGGATGAGCTTGGTGTCCACGTGGGTGGATACAGCAAGCCCCAACGAAACCAACACAACCTCTTGCTCAAGAATCGGTAGCTCTTTGACCCAGGCCGAGTTGACCGCCCAATTTTCGGTATTCTCCGGCTCGTACTCATCCGCACATGCATTTTGCAGACCGCACAGCACCAGCAACATCAACAACACCCACTGATATCTGTTCACACTCACCGCGCTTTTCATTTTATTTCACCGACACCGACATTGGTTTGGCAGCAAGAACTTTGCCATCCCGAAGATCTATTACACCAACAGCCACAAGATCGGCCAGTACCACGACCTTCTCAACGGCGATGCTCACTGGCGCGTCGATTGTTGCGGCATGGACATCCGTACCACGGGCAACGAATGGATCCCTGAGTCGATATTGATACACAATTGCAGCGTGCGGCTTCACATCACGGGCAGCGTCTGAGTCAATTGGGATAGCCAAAGCTCTAGAGGGGAACGCGCTTTTGAAGCGGTGGTACGGCAGCGACTTGTGTAGATCATTCATTTGATCTGTGGTGAAGCCAACCGACGCCGACTTACTAGTTGAGTTGATCCCCGCCACTTGCACACCCATTGCGTTCGTCAGAACACGATCATCCACAGCTCGATCCCACTCGTCGGACACAACGTCCCGAACTGTTATTTGACCAACAGTGGACCGAAATATCCGCGTACCAGATGCCTCTTCCACATTTGCCCACAAAACTTGGGCATCGGCGTCGTAGTCGAACAACTTTTGGTCGGCGATTGGCGATACACACAATTGCCCGCCCTGCACTTGTGCCGGGAGAGTTGCAAGAAATTGCTTTACGTTCGCTACGTGTTGCTCCGATGTCTGGAATTCATCCTTGGTCGGCGCCGCCTCCAGCAGTGCGGCAACTTCCAATGTGGGATGCGTTCCAACCACGGCCCCAACAGTCAACACGCATGGCGATGCAAGCGGAGATGCACTCGCCCACAGATTGGCACACGCGGCCATTGCGGCAACACCGAAAATCCATTTCATAAAAAGCCCCTGTCGTGATCGTTCGCACCCGTTTACAGCTGTAAGCCAGACATCATGAGGCTAGGTGCCACCTCATCTGGCAACCAGTATCTCACTCCAACGTGTCGTAAAGGAACGCGACAGATGCTCCTGCCGCATGGCCCATCCGGGGGTACTGTCCGGCGCTGTACTTGACGACGCGAACGACACGCTGCCGCGCCCAAATTTGTGGTTGGCCGCGTCCAGTACCTTCATCAAGGCTTCGTTTTTGGGGTTGCGCGCTGGGGCAAACAGGTCGGCTTGCTGAATGTGTTCGGCGCTCAGATCCACCAGCCCTACCCCGGCCTTCTTCCACGCAACGTTGGGGCGGTACATCGCTGCCGTTGCTGCCTGTACTGCTTCCAAAATAGTTCGTGTGTCGGATGTCGGCGCAACCAGGCGGACTGTGCGAGACGGGTGGTATTGAGGCGTGTTCCCAAACGGGTTGGTGTGGAAGAACACCCACACCCCGTGCGCTTTAAGATGGCGGGCGCGCAACTTCTCGGCGGCACGCTGAGCGAAGGTGGCCACCGCTTGTGCCAGGTCGTCGTGTCTGTGGATTTCGCTGCCGAATGAGCGGGACACCATGATCTGCTGGCGCTCGGGTTCTTCCTCCTGCAGCTCGGCGCATCGCACCCCATTGAGTTCTGTTTGCGTTCGCACCAGCACCACTCCGTAGCGGTCCTGGATGCCTCGTGGATCTGCGGACACGAGATGGGCTGCTGTGGATATGCCCTCGGCCATCAGTCGCGCGGCAAACTTGCGCCCCACGCCCCAAACGTCGCCAATGGGGAAGTTGCCCAGGTCGGGTCGTCGCACGTTCCACACGCCCTGCTCGGTTCCCTTAGCGATCTTGTTGCCCATCTTAGCTAGGGTCTTTGTGGGGCCGATCCCAACGCAGCAAGGCACGCCCACCCACTTCAAAATACGTGCGCGGGCCTCCATGGCAACCTTGCGTCGATCCCGCGCACGGATCCCGTCAAAGGACACGAAGCTCTCATCGATGGAGTAGACCTCCACGTCGGGAAACAGATCGCGCAGGATGAGTGCAATGCGCGCGGAGATGTCCCCGTACAGCGCAAAATTGGCGCTTCGGACATGCAGTTGCTTGCGGATGTGCGAGGGAATTTGATGGATGGGTTGCCCCATACCAATGCCAAGTGCCTTGGCTTCGTTGGAGCGGGCAATGGCGCATCCATCGTTGTTGGACATCACAACAACCGGAACTCCACGCAACGTAGGGTCAAAGATACGCTCAACGGAACAGTAGAAATTGTTCCCATCCACCAAGCCGATCAATGGTTGCGAAACAGACATCACATCTTTCTTTTCGGCTTAGGGGTGTCATCTTGAGTCAGGCCAGCGTCGGCAAGTGCTTGATTGATGCTGGCGGCAGTCTGTTCGGCGATCATGAGCTCGGCCTTTTCCTTGTCGTTGATAATTACCAACTTATTTAACTTGTGGTCTTCCGGCGGATCATCGAAGTGGGGATGCTCAAAGTCGATCTTTTGGCCCCAGGTCAGAAGATCGCAAAGTTCCCCTTCGTAAGAACCCAGGATGGAACGGTGAAAAAATCCGACAACATTGATGCTACGTGTTTTGTGGAAGTCGTATCCAAACTCGTGCAACAGAGCGCCCATATCGCGCAACCCGCGTTGATTGCCCCACTCACTGACAAGCCGCACGTAATCCACGCTGTTAACGCCATGGCGGTCAAATATGGTCTTTAAAAGTTGGCGGAAAGGGCCGGCCCCTGCTCTTCGATGTCGATGTGCATCCGCAATAGCGCTTTCAATATTATTGAGCGGGAGGGGGGCTCCGTTTTCCACTAATGAAATTGCAGTATGTACATCACCGCGCTGCATCACGCGATACAAAACAGATGGACAGTCGATTACGACACCAGATTTTTTGGCGATAGATATCAGGGGCCAGCGATTATTTTTAATGGCAATATCCAAAACCGTGTTCGCCCATTGAGGGTGCTGTGACAGCATCGCTTCCACCTCAAGTTGTGTTCCATTTCGCGCCCTAGTCCGAACCTCGTCTTCCGTTAGCGCAGCGGGTGCAGAAACGCCCCTGCCTAGCACCTTCAATTTAATCCAACCAAATATTCCCATATCGCCCCCGTTATTTGCCATCAATACATTCAAGCAAACACAGAAGCCAACATTGTCAAGCTCAGTCACATCCTTCTTTTTGGTTTAGGAGTGTCATATTGAGTCAGGCTAGCGTCCGCAAGTGCCTGGGTGATATTGGCGGCGTCACGCTCGGCGATGCGACGTTCGCCCTCATCTATTTCAGAATTGATGTGCGCCGCCATCTCCGACAAGCCATGTTCCGTCGGACGCTCAACATACACACCCCACTCGATCAAGTCTGAAATCAACCCAGGACTGGGATTAGGGTAAAAGAATGTCTCTGGTGCTACAGGAAGACCGCCGTGGAAGTCGTAGCCATTCTTCTGCATGATCCGAAGAACATTGTGGACGGCTGACGCCCCATTCTCTAGTGGCGGGCGAGTCAGTTGATTAAGCACTTTCACGTAGCTCACCTTACTCCGCCGACGGATGATGGCTGCAATCACGCTCTCCATTTCCGCAGGACACTTGCACCACGCGGACAATTCAAACAGAATTTCTTCGACGTAAAAACATTGATCCAATAGCCCCAAGTCAACCAGCTCAACTGTCGTCTTGATGTCTCGATTTAATGCAGCATTTCGTACGAACGCACCTCGCACCTGGCCCTGCACCCCACTAAAAAAGACGTGACGCGCAGCAATTTTCAGGACACGTGACCTTGAATTTTTGAAAATGGAGTTGTAGAGCACAGCGCAATCAAATACATCGTCGGCTTTTTTTGGCTTGACCGACAAGTACAACTCAACCACCCTTGCCCCCCCGGCAACCACAAAAACAGTTAAAAGCCGATCGAGGACGGTTACAGTATTGATAAATAACTCAACCAGCGAGTAAATGTTGAACTTAGGAAAAAATGCTTTGGCTGATTGAAACATCCCCATATCGAACCCCCGTATTTGCATTAAATACATTCAAGCAAACACAGAAGCCAATATTGTCAAGCGTACCGCTTCGTGCTCATAACCACCTCCGCCTAAGCCATAGTTTATGGCTGCGAGGTGTCTACGGAACCCTGGGCGATTCAGCTCCGCGGGCGGGTTCAGGGCAATTCATATGCCGAGGGCGAAGGAGAGCCATGAAAGACCAGGCCGATCAAATGCTCATGCAAAAAATGATTGTCAATCGGGGAGAGAGCATCGATCTGCGTAGCGCGGACGGAGTTCAGCAGAAGGCCAGTTGTGATGACATCGCTAGGCTGGCCCTGGCGATGCACGAAAGAGGACACTTCTTCTTGTTGCGCAGATCTCTCCAGATCAGGTTCAGCAGGGACATCAACGGAAGCGGGATGCAGGCCTTGGATCTGTCTAGGACGGGGGAGCGTGATGACTTCAAATATCTTCTCCGTGTCCACTTCGAACCTGTTCACCGAGACAGTGAGAGTTTCCTTTACGAAGCTGATCTTATTCGGGATCAGGGGAAGGACTACGAGCCGACAGTGAACCTCGGTAAGCATCGATTTGGCGCCCAGAGTGTTTGGCTGCAAATCGATTGGAGTAGCGACGAGGTTGCTCAGTGGCACTCCGACATTAAGCGTCTTTCCATCATCGCCCCTGATAGCCTCGAAGAATGGCTAGAGTCCGATCTAGAGATGCTCGTGAGATGCAGGGCTGGATTCATTTGTGGTTGGGAGGCGGTCTTCACCAGAGACGACCTTGCTCGCCACTGCAATGCCGGCATGAGCTTGGAGGACTTAAAGGCGTTTTTTGACGCCAATCAGCCCTGACATGAGCTCCTTTGCCGCGGCAACTCCCTCAGCCCTTCTTTAAGCCAAGCCAGGTCAGTGCAACCGTCAAGGCCAAGGCACCCAGGAACGTAATCAGCGCCTTTCCCAGGTTGTCGGCCAACCAAGACCCCAAATACCGATAGACACCTGCCTCGCCCGGCGGACTGGTGATGTAACGCTGGGTCAGGTTCTCCCCTTCCTCGATCAGATCGACGTTGGACCAAGAGAACCGCCCCATGAACAACACATTTCCACCGCGATTGAGCTCTTGCGTATGGCGGTGGCTGGCCTCTTCCAGTCGGGCCAGCGCTTCCCCTGCCCGATCTTGCGTGGCTCGGATGTGGGACCAAGTAATGTCCCGTGTCTCCACCACCGAACCGTCGTCCAGCAGCACGGCCTTGCCCTGCCGATAGGGTCGAACAAACCGGGTCTTGAGCTCGCTGGCGGTCAGATCAACAAAGAGCGCCTGCTTCTGCTCGGCGCCCTTGGTGGTGACAAACACGTGGTGATAGCGTCCCATGGTCTCTTGTCTGGCCATGGGTCAGCGCTTCTTCCGCGCCTGACCGACCAACGCCTTCCGGACCTGCTTCCGCGCTGGATCCAAATCATCGGTTGCCGTCGTGACCACCAAGCGCCGCTTCGACTTCTTGAGCTCTTGGCAAGCCCAGGACGCGAGGGCGATGATCGCCGTCGTGACGATGGGCTGCTCTTCCCCGGTGACGTCCTGGATCTGTTCGCGGAGCTTCGGCGGCACGGTGACCATCGTTCGCTCCACACGCGTCCCGTTCTCGTCACGGTAGTCGAACATGGTTGAATCGCGGCCCACCTCCAAGTGGATTCGCTGACCGGAACGGATATAGGGCGCCTCGTCGCTGTAGTCGAAATACGTTTTGCGCCCCGGAGCATCGCCGGCGGCCACCATGAGCTCGGCGAGCTCCTCCTCAGAGAACTGCCCCAGATCGATGAGCGGCGCGTATTCGCGTTCCGGCTTGGCGTGGACAACCTTGGCGGCCTTGGCTAGGTTCTTGCGGACCGGGGCTTTCTTAGGGGTCGCCTTCTGGGTGGGGGTCTTCTTGGCAGCCATGAGGTCAGGCAGGGGCAGCAACGGGGCCTCCATCATGCAGTCCCCCGGCCCGTGTTGGCCAACCTTTTCTGGATAGCCTGACCTACCCGTAGAATATCCTCGCGTGCCTTCGCCACCCCCGCGCCGCGCATGGAGAACACGGTCTCGCCGAGCTCGTAGTAGCTCCCAAACGCCGAGCGTTCTGGAATGACGATGGCCCCTGCCAGGTTCGAGTCTTCGAGCCGGCGGCGGTGCTCCGCGCGCTTGAGGTTGACCCGGTTGGCCACCGGCAGGAAGGGCTTCGGTAGAATACTTGCAGAGCGATTGCGCCCATCCCCTCGGAAAAATCGACCCATGCATATGGGCAAGAGGACGCCCTACAACATCGTCATCCCAGGCGGCGGAGCAAAAGGCAGCGCCTCCGGTTGGCATCCAGTGCAACTGCTTCGGATGCCTTCTGGAGGGCCTTGCGACGCATCGGTGCGCAATCGTTAAAAGCCAAGGCTCCGAGAACGGAGCCTTGGTGAACAGCCTGCCATCCAGCTGCATTGTCCCCCCGTGAGGGAGGCTTCAGTTGAGATTAAATCGCGTTCAAAGCGGCTCTCACTGCTTGATCAAGGGGAGTGGTCGGCCGGCCAATCAGCCGTGAAAGCGCCCTATCCTCTGAATAGAGTGCGCCCTTTGCAGCTGCCGCGTCCCACGATGCAACACTTGCAGCAACCGCAGGGGGCAGATGACCGGTGGCACCGGTGACTGCGATGGTCATGGTGGATTGCCGTTGTGGGGAGGAGGCTGGACTATAGGAACAGACGCCACCGTCCGTAAATACAGACAAAAAGGTAAGCATGGCCATGCCCCGCAACTCGACTCCAGCGCCGTCAACCCCGGCTCGCCCTGTCGCTTCCAACGCTGCGCAGCCGCTGCGTGGCAATGTCATGAGCGGCGACTGCATATCGCGCCCCATCCTGAGTCACTTGACCAATCGTTGGGGGGTGCTCGTGCTCATTGCCCTGCTCGACGACACACAGCGTTTCAGCCAACTACGCAAGCGTATCGGCGGGGTCAGCGAGCGCATGCTCTCCCACACATTGGCGTTGCTCAGCCAGAACGGCATGGTTGAACGGCGCGCCCATGACGTTCTTCCCCCTCACGTGGATTACACCCTGACGCCGCTGGGGCGCGAGGCGGCACTGAAGGTCCGTGATCTGGCTGATTGGATTGAGCTCAATCTGCCGGCGATAACCCAGTCGCAAGCCCAGCACCCAGCAGCTAAGGACTGCGTCGCGTTGACGGCTCGAACTGGGAGCTAGTCAGGGCAACGTGGTGACCATCGGTTCTAGTTCCTTCTTTTTCCGACCACCAAATCAACGCGCCCAATTCCCAGACACCATCCACATCCTGGCGACAGGTCTGTTACGGACGCAGCGGCGACGCGCTGGATCGCACACCTCAAGCGTGGGCGGCACCGCCGGTTCAGTCCACCGTGTCCGCCAGGACCATCGAGATTGCGACTGCCAATATCGGCCGCTGTCCACTGCCGCGTCTGACCCTGCCGATGGCGTTCGCCTTACGGCCTGTTTGACTTGGCTGTCGATAAACCACTTGGACTATGACGACGGAACAAGCTGGGAGTCGACTCACAATTCAACGTCACAGCGCCGCCCGGCTTGGTTTCTCATCGGTGGAATCAAGAGCCGCAGCTACTCATTATCGATGAGATCGGCTAGATCGACTATCTGCCGCCCGAACGCGAAGAGGCCGGCCTGTCCTTCCAGGCCGTTGCCAAGTGCTACGAAGAATCAACGATTATCAGGGCGATCCGCCGCACGTTTAGCGGAATCACTTCTCACTCTGCGCGCCGATTGGTGATGATGCTATCGATCCCTGTGCGGGCCGCTCATCATAGAGCACGCCTCTGAAAGATCACCCGTCCATCCTAGGACGTCCCGTGTCGCAATCAGGCCTCCAGGATCACCTTCAGCGCTTTGGTCTGAGCAGCGTTGGCGAACGCCTCATAGGCCTCAATGATCTGGTCGAGTTTGAAGCGATGGGTGATCAGAAGTTTGGCATCGATTTTGTTTGAGCCAACCAGCTTCAGCAGCATCGGCGTGCTCAAGGTGTCGACCAGCCGCGTCGTAATCGAGATGTTGCGATCCCACAGTTTTTCGAGATGCAGGTCGACGGGGACGCCATGGACGCCCACATTCGCGATGACCCCGCCGGGAGCAATAATGTCCTCGCACAGTTCGAACGTGGCGGGCACCCCGACTGCCTCGATCGCCGTATCGACGCCGCGGTTACCCGTCATCATCTGGACAGTTTCCTTTGCTTTGCCGTCCGAGCTGTTGACTGTCGCAGTGGCGCCGAAGCGCTTTGCTACTTCAAGTCGATTGTCGTCGAGGTCGATCATGATGATTTCGGCTGGCGAGTACAGCTGTGCGGTCAGCAGCGCGGCGAGCCCGATTGGGCCGGAACCCACGATGGCGACCGTGCTTCCCGGAGCGACTTTGCCGTTCAGCACACCACACTCGAAGCCCGTCGGGAGAATGTCGCTGAGCATTACCAACGCTTCTTCGTCGGCGCCTGCAGGGATCGGGTAGAGGCTGCTGTCGGCATGCGGCGTACGAACGAACTCAGCTTGTGTGCCGTCAATAGTGTTGCCGAGAATCCAGCCGCCCGTTGTGCAATGGGAGAACATCCCCTTGCGGCAATACTCGCACTTGCCACACGCGCTGACGCAGGAGATCAGCACCCGGTCGCCTGGTTTGAACGCGGTGACTCCCGCGCCGACGGCGTCGACGATGCCGACGCCTTCGTGGCCGAGGATACGGCCGGGCTCGCAGGAAGCAACGTCGCCCTTCAGGATATGCAGGTCAGTTCCGCAGATCGTCGTCCGGGTGATCTTGATGATGGCGTCGGTTGGATCACGGAGCTCGGGCTTGGCGCGCTCCTCATAGACCTTCTGGCCGGGACCGCGATAAACAAGTGCTTTCATGTTGGTGTCTCTCAATTTGGATGTTGGGCAGGTAGGTGGCGGCTAAAAGTCGGGCGAAGTAATCGCCGCTCAGCTCGTAGGTCGCCGTGAGCATGATCTGCTTGCGATTCACGATCTTGCCGCAGTCGATCTGGCTCCTTTGAAAGTCACGGTCGGATCGAACATCATCGACGGGAGACGAGGCCGTTGTTCAGACGACCCATCGGCTACAGGCATATCGCTGATGCATTCGCGGGCTCCAATCGAGCGTTCTTCGCAGGCGATCAAAGGCATACTACCCTCGCATGGTAGTTCCGCCGTCGATGCTGATCACCTGCCCAGTAACGTAAGCGCCCTCATCCGACATGAGCAAAGCGCACATCGCTGCTATATCAAGGGGTTCGCCCAAGCGCCTCTTGTAGGCCGAATGCTCCCGCGCCTGCTCTGCAAATTCGGTGCTGATGTGCTTCCGAAGCTCTTCATGCATGATAAGACCCGGCGCAATTGTGTTAGCCCGCACGCCGTCCGCCCCGTATCGCGCTGCGACATGCCTCATCAGTGCATGACCAGCAGCCTTTGTCATGGCGTAATAGGGCCGAACCGGCTCTCCCTGATAGGCGGCCCCGGAGCTGGTATAGAGAATAGACCCTCCGCCGCGCGCGACCAAGGCGGGCAAAGCTGCGCGTGTTGCCAGCAGGAAACCACGAGTATTGACGGCGGACATCGTGTCGAACATGGAAAGGGGAAGCTCGCCCGCGCCTTCCGACGAAGCTCCATCGAGAAACGCGGCGAAGTTCGCGTGTAGCCCGTCAAGTCCGCCAAAATGCTGCGTTGCGAGGGCTACGGTGGCATTGACTGACTCCTCGTTCGAGCCATCACACTGCGCTGCGATAATTCTACCGCGGGTCCCAGAGGGCAGCGAGGCTGCGCCTTTCTCGGCGGTCTCCTTGTTAAGGTCGGCGAGGATCACCGAGGCACCTTCGCTTGCATAGCGCAGGGCCAGCTCATTTCCGATGCCGCCGCCTCCGATGATGACGATGCATTTTCCATTCAGTCGTTGGGTCAGATCAATGGACATCGTTACAAATCCCTATAATTGTCACAACCAATACTGGTGCAGTGCACATTTATGTCGAGGTCGGTGTTTGCTTGTTCGTGACTGTCGTCGCCAGATTACCGGGGCCGAGGCCAGATCCGCAGCTCCGCTTGTCGCCGCAGAGCCTTCCTGCAGAGGTGCGATACCGTCAAGTCGAGCTACCTGCTAGCTTGCGAAGTCTAGAACAACCCTTCCCTCGATCTGTCCCTTGTGCATTCGCGAGAAGACGTCGTTGATATTCTCCAAGCGATCCGTTTGCACGGTAGCGGCAACCTTGCCCTGCTCTGCGAAATCAAGAGACTCTTGCAGATCCAGACGACTGCCGACGATGGATCCTCGCACGGTCACCCCGTTGAGTACCATGCCGAAGATATCGAGCGGGAACGTGCCTGGCGGCAGCCCATTGAGCGACACAGTGCCCCCGCGCCGCACCATGCCAACGGCCTGTTCAAATGCCTTAGGCGAGACTGCCGTGACCAGTGCGCCGTGCGCACCGCCGATCTCCTTTTTCAAAAATGCAACCGGGTCGAGTTTCGTCGCATTTACTGTTACGGTCGCGCCCAATCTGCGAGCGAGATCAAGTTTTGCATCATCTACGTCTACGGCAGCCACATTGAGGCCCATCGCCTTGGCGTACTGCACAGCCATATGCCCCAGCCCGCCGATCCCAGAGATGACCACCCAGTCTCCAGGCTTGGTGTCGGTCATTTTAAGGCCCTTATAGACCGTAACCCCAGCGCAAAGAATGGGAGCAATCTCGACGAAACCGATGTTCTTCGGCAAATGTCCTACGTATTCTGCGTTTGCCAGCGCGTACTCGGCGAACCCGCCGTTTACCGAATACCCACTGTTTTGCTGAGCCTCGCAAAGAGTTTCCCAACCGCCCAGACAGTGCTCACAATGCCCACAAGCAGAATAGAGCCAGGGGATACCAACGCGATCGCCTTCCTTGATATGGGTCACGCCCTGACCAACGGCCACGACGTGCCCCACGCCCTCGTGCCCAGGGATAAAAGGGGGTTCAGGCTTAACCGGCCAATCTCCTTCCACAGCGTGGAGATCGGTGTGGCAAACACCACAGGCCTCAATCTTAACCAGGATGTCGCCTGGGGCTGGGCGCGGCACTACAACTTCTTCAATCACCAGTGGCTTGCCGAACTCGCGAACAACAGCCGCTTTCATGGTTCTGTTCATCGGTCTTCCTTCCTGCGCTAAGTGAGATGAGACGAGAGATCGGCGGTCAGAATGCTCCGTCAATATCAGTCACAGCTATCAGCTTATGGTTGACAAATTCCTTGATGCCAAGGCCTACCAACTCGCGCCCATAACCTGAGCGGCGTACGCCACCGAAAGGAAGATCGGCCGCCACCCCAGTCGGATGGTTGATGTACACCATGCCCGTGGAAATCTGCTTAGCAACCTCGACGCCGTGGGCAATGTTTTGAGTAAACACCGAGCCGCCAAGACCGAAGGGGCTGTCGTTGGCGATGCGGACCGCATCGTCCTCATCTCGGGCACGGATCACCTGCGATACCGGCCCGAAGAACTCCCAGCGGTATGCCGGGTTGCTTTCGGCCATTGTCAACAGAACCGGCTGGAAGAACGCGCCGGTCTTCGGGACCTCGGCCCCAATCACCTCGACTGTCGCGCCGTGTCCCACCGCTTGCGCCAACTGCGACTCCAGATCATGCACCGCGCTTTTTGACGACAGCGGTGCGAGCGTGGTCGCAGAATCCTGCGGGTCGCCAGCCTTCAGCTCAGCTACACCGCGCTTGTATTTGTCCAAAAAGGCATCGTAGACCTCATCCACAACAATGATTCGCTTGGACGAGCAACACACCTGGCCCGCATTCCAATGCCGGCCGATTACCGCCCAGCGGGCTGCCTTGTCAAGATCTGCGTCGGCCAGTACGACAAAGGCGTCAGCACCACCAAGCTCCATGGTCGATTTTTTCAGAGCATTGCCGGCCTGCGATGCGACCACTGCACCGGCTCCTTCCGAACCGGTCAAGGCTACGCCCTGCACTCGAGGGTCTTCGATAATCGTCTTGATCTGCGCGCGATTGACATAGAGGTTAGTGAAGCCGCCTTCCGGCAATCCCGCCTCGCGAAAAAGCCTGTCAAACGCCGCTGCACACTGCGGAACGTTGGAGGCGTGCTTAAGAATCACCACGTTTCCAGCGGCCAGCTGTGGGGCAGCAATGCGTACAATTTGGTAATAAGGGAAGTTCCACGGCTCAATGGCCAGTATGATTCCCTGAGGTTCGTGCTCCACCCAAGCTTCTGTGTAAGACGGATGCTGGCTCGGCAGCTTCTGGGGAGCAAGCAGCTTCGCTGCGTTCTCGACGTAGTACTCAAGGATCTGCGCCGAAAGCTCAACCTCGGCCTCTGCCTCAGCAGCAACCTTGCCCATCTCCAACGTGAGTAATGCGGCGTACTCTGCATGCCGCGAACGAAGCAGATCTGCCGCCTTGCGCAGCACCAATGCACGCTCGCTGATGCTTGTGTTCTTCCAGCCTTGGAACGCGGCGTCGGCCTTCTCCAGGGTCTGTGCTACTTCGGCGTCAGTGGCGTCAGGGAAAGTCTTGACGACCTGCCCGGTGAACGGGTTGGTAGTTGCGTATGCCATGGTTGCTGCTCCGTGATGTTCGGGGGGAGGATTTGCGCACAACGGGGGTCAGGCGGCCAGATCTTTGATCGCTTGCACCATTTTTGTTAGCACGATCTGGGCATCGCCGTAGACCATGTCGCAATTGTCTTGATAGAAAAGCAAGTTCTCAACGCCAGCATACCCCTTGCCCTGGCCCCGCTTGATGACATAGGCCTGATGCGCCTTGTCCACGTCAAGGATAGGCATGCCATAGATGGGCGAGCCCTTGTCGCTGCGGGCGGCAGGATTTACCACGTCGTTGGCGCCGATGACCAGCGCCACGTCTGTCGCTGGGAAACTGTCGTTGATGTCTTCCATGTCGAAGATGAGATCGTATGGAACCCCCGCTTCAGCAAGCAGCACGTTCATGTGGCCTGGCATTCGCCCAGCGACCGGGTGAATCGCGAACTTTACGTCCACGTCGGCGGCTTGAAGCAGCTTGACGAGCTCGTACAAGCGGGCCTGCGCCTGAGCCACGGCTAACCCGTACCCCGGCACAATGATCACGCTGGACGCGTAGCGCATGCTTACTGCTGCATCACTAGGGTCAACCGACGTCATGCGACCGGCCACTTCCACATCGCCAGTTGCTGCGCTCTCACCGAAGTTAGAGAACAGGACGTTGGCCAGCGAACGATTCATTGCGCGCGCCATCATGAAGGTCAATAGCGTGCCTGCCGAACCTACCACCATGCCGGCAATCATCAGTGCAGGATTCTGCAACGCGAAGCCCTCTAGTCCAACGGCCAGCCCGGTGAACGCGTTGTAGAGTGAAATCACTACAGGCATGTCTGCACCGCCGATTGGCAGGGTCATCAAGACGCCGAACGTCAATGCTGCGACAAAGAAGAGGGTCGGCCAAACGATCGAGACCGACGGACACATGACTAAGAACACGCCGATTGCCAAGGCGCAAGCAAACACCAATCCGTTGAGCGCGCGTTGACCGGCGAAACGCCAGGGTTTGTTAATACGCCCATCTAGTTTTGCCCACGCAATCACTGAACCGGACAACGAGATAGAGCCGATCAGGGCCCCCAATGCGGTCACGGAAAGATGCAGGCTACCGCCTGTGTGGCCGCCGCGCAGCAGCTCTACTGCGGCAAGTGCCGCCGCCGAACCACCACCCATGCCGTTGTAGAGAGCAACCATCTGCGGCATTCCGGTTACCGCCACCTTGCGACCACTGCGCCAAGCCAGAATCCCGCCCAGCGCGAGCGCCAAGAAAGAGAGCCCCAAGTTCGTGGCGAGGTGCGGACGCGCGGCCTCATCAACATCGGCCAGATAGCCAAAGCTGGCAATCACCGCCAGCAGCATGCCTATGCCTGCCAGCACAATCCCATGGGACGCTGTTACCGGCGAGGACATGCGCTTAAGCCCAATCACAAAAAGCATCGCAGCCACGAAACCACTGAGTGCAACGAGCAGTGCGGCCATTAGGCACCACCCTCGCCGGCAGCGGCAGCTTTCTTCTCACTGGGCTTGAACATTGCCAGCATCCGCTCGGTGACCACATAGCCCCCGGCTGCATTGCCCGCACCAAGAGCGACACCGATAAAGCCTACGACCTGACCGGTCACGCTCGTCGCGTTGAATAGCGCGTGCAGCGCTCCAACAACGACAATGCCATGTATGAAGTTCGATCCTGACATCAACGGGGTATGTAGAATTGAAGGCACCTTGCCGATCACCTCATAACCAGTGAACGCTGCCAGCATGAAGATGTAAAGTGCGACTAGCCAGCTCATCGACAGCAGTAGGGAATCCATGTCAAACCTCTTTCTCTAGGAGCGCGGCTGCTGCCGCCGGAAGTATCTTTCCCTCATGGGACAGCAACGTTCCGGCGACCACCTCGTCATCCATGTCCGGTGCAATCGCGCCATCCTTGACCATGAGTACGAGCAGCGCCAATAGGTTTCTGCAGTAGAGTTCGCTGGAGTGCTGGGGAAGTTGCGACGGCACATTGAATGGCGCGAGTACAGTAACGGGGCCGATCTCGACCTCCCCACCGGGCAGTGCCCCTTCACAGTTGCATCCGCTGTCGGCTGCAAGATCGACGATGACCGACCCCGATTTCATGCCCTCGATCTGAGCCTTGGTGACAAGTACCGGCGCGCGCCTGCCTGGCACATTTGCGGTGGTGATGATCATATCGGCCTGCTGGATGTGCTTGGTCAGCACCGCACTTGCCTGCGCCTGCTCAGCAGCTGTCAGCTGGCGGGCGTATCCGCCTTCGCCGCGCGCGTCGATGCCAGTCTCGACGAACTTCGCCCCCACCGATTGCGCTTGTTCCCTCGTTTCTGGACGCACGTCATAGCCTTCCGTGATGGCTCCAAGTCGGTGAGCGGTCGCCAACGCCTGCAGCCCCGCCACACCCAGCCCCATTACCAGGACACGGCCCGCGCGCAGCGAACCAACCGCGGTGGTCATCATTGGCAGGATACGCGGAAGATGGGTGGCACCAATCATCGGGGCCAAGTAGCCTGCGAGCGCGGCTTGGCTGGACAATACATCCATGGCCTGCGCCCGGCTTATGCGGGGCACAGACTCCAGCGCCATACAAGATATGCGGCCGTCCCTCAGAACTTGCAGCAGTTCAGGAACCTTCTGCGGATACACCATGCACATCAGCCAAGCACCAGGCCGCATCGTCGCCACCAACTCGGGCGGCGGCGGTTGAACTGCCAACACGATGTCCGCTTTTGAGACCAAGCCCCTTGGCTCGTCTGCGAACTCAACGTCCGCATAGTCGCTGTCACGGAACTTTGCGGCGTCACCCGCTCCTCGCTCCATCGAGACAGTGAAGCCCAACTTTGAGAACTTAGAAACCTGCGATGGGACCATCGCCACGCGTCGCTCGCCGACCAGCGTTTCTCGAAGAACAGCCAAGATCATGGACATCGTCTATCCGTAGGATGGGGAAGGAGCTAACCAGCACTCTAGCTTCGCAGGCATTACACCTGCATTGCGTTCGATCAATTCAGCAGACTTTGGCAGGCAGACAAGCTGTAGCCGGGTGCTGGCCTGTCCAGTCCACCATAGGCGCTTCCCGGGGCGATGTAAACCAAAGGGTTAGGTATATACCTAGAACGACGACTCCTCTCGTAGCTGTCGCCGGCCTGACGGTACGGGCCTTTACGCTCCGGCCTTCTCAGTTCGATACCTTCGCGGCCATGAACACCGGCGCATGGCGGCGTTTCTGCAAAGACAACCACCTTAAGCCAAGCATGAGCAGACGTGCCAACTGCTGGGACAACGCGGTCGCTGAGTCCTTCTTCAGCAGTTTGAAAAAGGAACGGATCAAGAAGCGCATCTACGCGAATCGCGACATGGCGACCTCGGACATATCCGACTACATCGATGGGTTTTACAATCCAACACGCCGCCACGGCCATCTAGGCGGGGTCAGTCCTGACGAGTTCGAGGCAGCGCATCGCCACCCTCGGTCAGGTTTCCACTAAATCCTGGGAACTCCAAACCGACTATGTAGACGTCGTCGGCATCACATTCTAGAAGCTCTTCAAGCTTTGCTCGGACTCTATTGCCGGCCTGGGCAATAGTTGTCGACACTGACAAGTCATGTGAAGCGACCCGCACGAAGGCCGCGCAGGTCGTGATTGCTTGAAAGATCCACGCTCCCGGCACCGTTCTTCAGCTGCTCCAGCGCGTCGGGCAACAGGTCAGAGAGCGACGCGGCAAGGGACTCGATGCTCAAGGTCGAGAAATGGGCTCGGAGCGAGGAATCAAGCGAGAGGATGATCGGATGCATGGGTATCTCCAGTTGGTGGAGAAATCATGCAACGCCGGCCGTTCGCTTTCTGGATCTGGGGGGTGGCTGCCCCTTTGCCGGGGGCGCTCACCCCTTTCCCCGTGCGAGCACGAAAAAGCCCCGGGGCTAGCCGGGGCTTTTGCCTGCCAATCCAAGCTGCGGCAGAAGCCGCAGCCCACTGCCTTTATTCCAAGACCGAGCCGGCGGGTAGCCGGCGAGTCGCGCTTTGGCCTTTGAATCAAAAGCGGAAAGGAGTCCTCTTGCCCGGAACTGCAGGAGGCAGCGTTAGATTCAACAGCTCGCTACGAATCTCGGACTGGAGGTAGGCCAACTCATGCTCTTCTTCACGCCAGGCGGCCACCAGTGCATCCAGAGCCTCCTGCGCCTCGCCTACTCCGTCTTCCGCCGATGCACTGCTGATCTGCGCTGACACCAGCACCAAGCGCTGAGATGATTCCTCACGCACCTCCCCCAACAGCCCGCGATAGGAATCCACGTATTCCTGCTTCAGCGCCTCGTCCTCCCATGGCATGCCCAAAGCTTCAGGCAACGTCGACGGCATGAGCATGGCTACATTGCGCTCATCCAACTGGATCGCGCTGCTCCCACCCCGCAACAACTCCCGGAGGGCGTCGAGCTCTTCCAGACTCAATTGGGAGAGGTCGAGAGACGTCACCTTGCCTGCGATGAGGTTCAGGTCAATTCGAGCCCCCTTCAGCACTTTGAAGGTGGCTTCAGCTGACCTGACTATCTTGACCCCTAGCAAATCCTCGTCGCGCCGATACTCCCGCCAGCGGCGAACCTTTGGGACGCCCTCGGCCCACTCAAAAAGGCGAGCGACGCTGATCGACGCGTGTTTGCCGTCGTCCTGCAACAACGGACCGGTTGCGCTGTCCATCGTTGACAGGACTCGGAACACCTTCTGGTTCATGCTCAGAAGCCCTGCTGCCTCTGCCGACGTCCAAGGCCGGATGAGCTGCCCGGCTTTAGGGACCTGCTCTGCTTCCACTTCTCTGTCGATGTCCATCTTCAGGCGCTTCCAAGAGACACCCTCGCCAGCTCGAAAGGCTGCGTGGCTCATTCCCCACGTCTCTCGGTATCGCTCGACCAACTGCTCTTCTGCTTCTTTTTTTGAGTCTAGTGACATGCAACACTCTTATCGGCGACGGTTGGGCGGCAGCGGTTAGAAGCGGATCGGCTTTTGCAGCGCTGCCGCAGACTTCTTGAGGGGGCCACCGAAGGTGGCCGACGCCAGCACTGTATCAGCGTATCGAAGTGACCCGAGGAACTAATTGCGGCTTCGGGCAGGGGATGGGGGCGAGATCGGCAGCCGCCCAGGGCAGCACTTGATCCAACGTGCGTAGGGCTTGCCGAGATAGGCGTCACCACTTTTAACCAAATCGATCGCTCGCCTCCCTCCGGGCCAGTACCCAGTCCTTGGAGCCTCAGAATCGGAATCGGCCACCATCAGCGTCGCCTGCAGGATTGGCTTGGACCGGGTCAGGCAGAGACGCTTCCAGTGCATCCTGGCGTGCAGTAGCGCGTGCCATCAGCAGAAGCTTCTCCACGTCGCCCAGCGCAGCGCTCATGGCGACGTCGTAGGGATCTCTTGCGTCCACGTTGACCCATACCTCGAGCAGGGCTTCGGATAGCGGCGCATCCCACACGTTTCCTTCCTCCAAAGCCCGGTCCAGCACTTCTGCGGAGACTGCAAGAACGTGACCGGCGATGCGGCCCTTGATCACGGCCCAGTCGTGGCTAACCGAGACGCAATCTTGAAGCGAAAGGAAGGACAAGCTCTTCCCGATCGCCTTCTTAAGCCTCTCTGCTTCCGCCCTACCTATCTTTACAGCGAGCTCCCGCTCCAGCTCCCGGATCTGCTGGCGCAGCGCGTCCTCCTCGGATGCCAGCCGGCGCTCCTTGGCCGAGCGCCCTAGCCGAGCGCGCTGCCACTCCACGAGATCTTCGTACAGGTAGCGGACGTGCTGGTTGGCCCCGCCTTGGAGGCTGCCCGCGCCCTTCTGAAAAGGTGGGCCCAACGGAGGGGATCGGCGGCGCCACTCGCCCAACGTGTCGAAATGGATCCCGAGGAACTGGGCTGCAGCCTTGGTGGAAACGGTGGGCGTGAGACCGGCTGCCGCGCGCGACAACTCTTGGTCCAGCGCGCGTTGCAACTTGGCGCGGTAGTCCTCTTCGCTGCGAACCGTCTCAATCGTCTGCATCGGCCAGGGCCACTTTCCGATTCCTTGGAGCAAACAGTTTAACCGGCTCTTCCCCCGCCTCGTCGAGCCGCGGCCTGTCGAGCCCCTTCAAGCGGTTCCAGACCCGGGGACTGCGGGCCACCATCATCTCCTCGACCTCGCCAAAGGCCTCACGAAGGCGCGCCCACTCCTGATGCGTGTAGCGCTCGGAGACAGGAGACATGCCGTCCCCACCGGGCGTGCGGACGTGGTGGTGGAGCATTTGGGAAACGATGCGGCTTTCTCCGAACTTCAGGGCCGCATACCGGCCAAGTGTTCGGCGCAGATCGTGGGTGGTGAGACCCTGGTCGACTTCATCCCGGATGTCGACGCCGCCCTCCTGCTGCCCTGCCAGGCCCGCGTCGCGACGAACGTTCGCGAGGATCGATTTGCTGTCGAGGTAGTGGCCCGACTTGCTTCGACTGGAGCGGGCAGGAAATACAAATCGGGTCCGGTCCACCTTGCGCAGCGCTTCCTGGACACCCCCCTCCAACGCGACCAGGACCTGTCGTGCAGCCCCCTTGGCTTTGGCAGACTTCAGCAGAGATTCCGCTGCCGCCAGTTCACGCAAAGCATCTTCGTCGTCCAGCCGGGTCTCGAACCGATGGCGAAGCACTCGCTCGGCAAAATAGGTGAGCGGCAGGAACAGCTCCTCGCCCGACTTGGTGTCGAACATGAAGACCTGCGGCCCCTCTCGCTTGGTGTAGCGATTGACCTCCCCGCGCTGCCCCAGCCAGACCCAAGACACCTCCTCCTGCATCAACTCGCCGTGGGAGCACCGATCCATCCATCGCAGTTGCGCGGTTTCGCTTCGACGCGTGCCCCAAAGCAAGGTCAGCAGCAGGTAATCGGACGCGCCGGCGTTGTGGCCGCCCTGCTCGTCCCGGCGCCCCACAATCGACTGCAACACCTTCGGGAGCGTGTTGTCGGTCAGCGGGTTGCGGACAGCCGCCTTCTCGTAATGCTTGCGAAGGTTCCGCGCGCCTCTCAGCAGATGCCTATCAAAGATGGCCTGCAGAGGGTTGTGCCTCAGCCTGGGCTCGCGCCCCTCTCGTCCCGCCAAGACGCTCTCCCGCTTCAGTACCATGGCTACCGCGCGATGGGCATCAGTGAAACTGTGTTCGGTGGCGGCCAAGCCACTGGCCCGGACCCGCTGGACGTACTTTCCGGTGATCCCCAGGCTCTCCAGTGTCCGCGTATCCAGCTCCGCCCAGTCCTCGTAACCCGCCAATGCGTTCCTCATTGGGGTGGGGATGCGGTTGGAGCGCACCATCGCGCTCTTGCGCAACGCCTCGAACGCGGCTTCCACGTCCTCGTCGGTTACATCGGCCACGGCCCGCTGAGCGAACCCCACTTCCGGACGGGCCAACCGAGCGAGACTGTCCTCCAAGGCCGTCAGGCTGGACTGCTTTACCAGTCGCTTGATCACCCGGTCCTTCATGTCGGCAATGTAGACCTCGAAACAGTCGGCGACGGTGAGCCGGTCCAGTCGCCTCTCCTCTTGCTGCTGCTGGCTCGCCCGGGCTGCCCGAGTCTTCGGGTTCTCGCCTGACGCCTTGAGCTCGTGAATGAGCTCCCGGGCCACGGAGTAGGCCTCTTCCAGCCCCATGTCCGTGACGTTGCCCAAGGCAAAGCGACGAACGCCCTGTGCTCCCCGCCGCACTACTTCATAGGTGGTGCGGGTTTTGCCCACGTAAAAGCCGAACCCGACGGGGGCACCTTGGTTCCCATCCAGCACCCGATAGGCCTTGTCCCCCTGCTCCGCCGGCCGTTCGACGAGCTTGACGCGCTTCCCCGCGCCCCCAGAAACCGGGATCCGGCGGACCGATAGCTCCATTACTTGCTGGTGCGTCAGACTAAACTTGGTGACCTCGCGCCGTGTGGCGCGGCCCGTCGCAACATTCTTTGACATGATCGTCCTGCCCTGATTGGCGTCGCAACACGATCTTTACGCACTCCACGAGCCGTCGCAACACCATCGCAACATAAAATCCCGTTACTTGCCGTTTTTGACGGCAACCCGCCCTCACTGACCGAGACGGACTCCATTGCAAGCCACTGATTCAAAACAAAAGAACAGCAGCACCAAGGCCTCGTCCGAGCACACCCCGCTGATGAATGACCTCTTCCGCCTGTCGCGGCCCTTCGCGCAAAAGGCATCGCTCCCAGCCTTCAGCTGAAATCCGATGACTGGTCTCCTCTTCGATGTCCAACGTTTGGCTCATCATGGAACGCCGTTGGATATCAGCAGTCCGCGCGCGCGACCGCAGCACGAACAACTTGACCTGGGTATCCATGTCCGGGGAATGCGGCATATCCTTACTTCTTCAAGTTTGATCCATCATCCGAACGGCAAAGAATTATTCGGGCAACCGCGCCCTGTAGGGAGCAAGCTTCACAAAGCCGTCCTGCTCCAAGCCTACAATTTTGGACGTAAGCGCGTACTGATTGAGATAGATCTTCACTGGTAGATCTTGAACGGTGGCCCACGGGCGGGCATAACCGTAGGCCACAGCGTCCTTCTCACCGTCTGTGCGGAACTCAAGGCGTTCGTGGCGGTAGTGCAGGCCAACGACCTCGGCGTCGTCGCTTCCCCCAAAAGCAACGATCAACTCGCGCTCGGAGCCGGCAGACAGTGCCTTGAAGTCATCCAGCGCGAACGCCGGCAGTTCGTCAAACCACTTCACACGCCGTTGCTCGCGGCTCAGAAGCACGCGATCCGCAACCGCATCTACCACCTGTCGCAGTGCTGCGATGTCCCTCCCCTGCTGGGCATACTGCTCACGCAGCTCGCGGATCACCTGATCCCTGGACGCCACGACTTTGAACAAGACAACCAGCAAAAGAACAAGAAGCAAGAACCCAATGTATCCAGCCATAGCGCCCCCCCCTAGAGGATGTCAGTCTAGCGGCTTAGTGGGCGAAGTCTGTAGCTCCCGAGATGTAATAGACATAACAGACCTCATCCACAAAGCTTACGAACAGCCAGTCGCCCCTCGATCCTTCACTTAGCCACAAAGGGCTTCTTGATTGAAGACGGCCCCAAGCTCCTAAGATCACCATTATTGGTGTTAGAACTGGTGGATGCCGAAGGTTGCTGGTCGGTCAGATCGAACACTTTCAAAATCATTCCAGTGCGAACATTGATGACAGCCAACTTCTTGAGGGATGCGGTTACCAGCGTTTGTTTTTCTTCCGACTCAAAGGGCCAATCAATTTTCGGGAACTCATACTCAGAGTGGTTACCCACATACGGGCGAACCACACCGTACAAGTACACTACGTCAATATCATCCTTTTGAGCGCGTGCATCAGCCCCACTCATTTCCACATCAGCTCTCAGTGAAAGCTCCTTGTATGAAAGCCCTGGAAGCTTCCCTGCGTCCACCACTGATTGCTTATCAAAGGCCACGTAATAGGCGTCGCGTTTCTTCTTTGTAACAGACACGGACACCCCATAGGCGTTGCTTGCGTCGTAGACGCTTCTGCGAACGTTTCTCTCCCCACCGTAGACTTTGGCGATATCGTGGTATTTCTCGCCATCAAACCATCGGCTGCTGTACGTACCAAGTGTGCGCACCCGAAGAACTTGTGCGTCCGCGTCGAAGTCATCCGTCAAACGCGCACCGGCACTGATTACACATAGATGACCGTCTCGCAAAGCAGACGGCTTCGTGGACAGCACGTTCTCCGTGCGCGTCTTGAATTCATCGTTGGTTTCGTACTGATCTTTAGGTGGCACATTCCCAATCGCCGCAGCCACAGCCATGACCGAATGCCCCTTGAAATTGGGACCGAGCCTCATGCCCTCCTCCAACACGCAACTTTGTGTCAAAGGCATGTAGCCTCCGGCTGAGCCTTGAGCATTGGACTTGGGCGCACCAAAACAAACCGGAATTACAGCCATGCCGATGCACAAGAATAGAATACGCTTAAACATTGGAACTCCTCAATATACAGCCCCTCACAAGAGACTGCGCTTAAGAGAAACAATTATCCAAAGATGAGATAGGCAATCCCAACAGTGACCGCCCCAATGACAAAGTAGCGCCAGAACGTGGCGCGTTGAATGCGCTGACCTTCGGCAACGAACTGATTGACCGTAGTTCGGCGGAACGCGTGCATTGAATGGGCAATCATCAACACCGCCGTGAGGTAAGACTGGTCGTTATCGAAGCTTGATTTGTATTTCATATCTCTCAGGAGCAGGTTGACCACACCCACGCAGATTGCTTTTGATTTGGCGTCGTTGACCTGCTGCATCGAAAGCATCGTAAATGCGTGCGCAGCGTCTGCCGTGTCCCTGAAGCTGTAGTTGAACTCCCCGCGATTGAACGAAAGCGCCACACCATTCAATCGACCAGCGAAATACTCAGCAAAAGCTTGATTGTAGGTCCGCACAAACACCTGACTGGCGGCGAACGCGGACGCGACAGTTTCACCATCAGCGCCAGGGTCATTGGCCTTATCCATCAAGGGTTGCAGCCGCACAAGATCCAGAGCCATATCCGGCGTCAGCTTCATATCGTCATCCTTGAGGTTGAAGGCACGCATGATAGCCGGAAAAACTGAACTTTGACAGGAAGTCTCAGTGTGAATCCCCTGACAGCAACCCACCCCCAAACAAGAACAAAGCCCTGCATAGCAGGGCGCTTGCCATACCAATCAAACCTTACATGCGCCGGGTTTGAACCGAACGTTGCACCTCTGTTGGTGACTGTTGAACTTCACTAGCGTGTTGCTGCAAGCGCAAGCGCTGAAATTCTTCATCCAAATTGTTCACCACTGAAACGTATTCGGAGGCAGAGTGGATGGGGGCAATGAAATCTGAGTTGCGCTCCACCACATAAAACGGTGCGGCCGAGCCAATTTGGCTTGCACCCTGGTCATCCGAGCTTAAATATTCATGGCTGCACACGTAGTGGCAATCATCAATTTCATGGATGTATTGTTCCTCAACCATCTCAAATGTCATTTCAGCGTCGCACACGGTGACTGGCATTCGCTCATGGTCAACGGTGTCGCCCAAGTCATAGACTTGTGAGTCGATGGCTTCTGCAAACGCATCACTCACACACTCATACAACCAATCGTTGGACTCATCTTCGCTCATAAGGGACTCTGGACCATCAAAGTGCAAGCCGCGATCGTTAAGCACGGCATCAAACCACCCAATGCGACTATCGCCGTCCTCATCAATATACTCAACCCTGCAAACAACACTCAGCTGCTCAATAACCAGATCCTCTTCATCCTCATCAAATGACATGGCAGGGTTGAACGCAATTACTTCCAGCAATTCACCATCGTCGGCCGCTTCGTCGTAAGTATTTTCGTTGTCGTGCATGAAACCCCCTGTTTGATTGATATATCTTCACTCAAACAGATATTCCAATATTGTCAACAGCACGCAACGCAATTCGTTTTTGGTTGCACCATGCCAGGTTAGATTTTTCGCAATCTCTTTTGAGGTGGTTGCGCAGTGCGCACTGCGCGCTCCAACAGGATCCTTTGACGCTGCTCGGGCGTGCTTTGAGCCAAGGCGTCAATGAAGGGCCACAACACCCGAATGGATCGGACCTGAGAGTCCAATGGGCGCTCATCCACGCAAACATCGAGCATGACGTAACAGGAGCGCGCCATTGCATTAGCAAGATCATCAAGTCGTGCCGTGCTGCCATCGGACGAAAAGAAGACATAGCCGCACGCGCGCCGCTGTAGATAACGGCCAACCCGTTGGAACTGGACCGACTCAAACGACAAGACCTCATCCCATATTACATCGGATGAGTTCGATATCTTTTTTATTGCACCCTGCGCGGTCATATCCATACACACCTGCAATTGATTGGCCAGCATCGAATCAATCACAGTCCCCAATATTGTCAAGCCAAGCGCGTTGGCATTGGGTTTTGCGCATCAACCGGGCCGATCCGCCTTCACTTTTGAAGCGACCCTCAACTTGCGGATTTTGTGTTCTACGTCGGCAACACCAATCGATATTGATCCACCGTCAATCTTCAAAGTCTTTTTCTCTTTCGTGGCCCGAAGAAAGGCCAGCGCAAATTCTTCCATTTTGGTATTACTTCGTTCCATCCAACCCCCTTCATCAGAACCAAAACACCGTGAGCCGAAGCCCTCATGGTCACATCCGCCGCCAACGCGACACGGCTTGCGGCTCATCCCGCTGGATGTTCAACGCATCCTGCAATGCTTCCTTCTGAGCGCGGCTTTGAAGCAGCAACACCCTCCCTTTATCGTTGGCAACTTCATTGGCCGACTTGCCTTGTGTCGTGTGCTTGATATGTTGTATTGCCACATCCAAAACAGTCAGCCCTTGGTTGTTATGGATGGACACCGTAGCGCCCTGATCAATCAAGGTTCGTACAACGTCGTCTTGTTCTCTTTTTGCAGCGAGGTGCAGTGCGGTGTTGCCGTTCTTGTCCACGGCGTTGATGTCGGCTCCCGCATCGATCATTTTTGAAACAAGCTCTGCACGCTCGCCGCGATCCCGCTGGTTGATTGGTCCGTGGGCTAAGAAGTGCAACGGCGTGAGGTTGTCGGTGTTGGCAATGGTGGGATCGGCGCCCGCTTCCAACAACACTCGCACGCATTCCAACTGCTCAGACCGTGCACAGTAGTTCAGAACACTCATGCCGGAACTGGAAACAGCGTTGATATCGGCGCCCATGGCGATAAGCAACGCTGTGTTTTCCACGTCCCCTTCCGCCGTAGACCAACACAACACACCCTGCCCGTCGTTGCTCACCGCATTGATGTCAGCGCCCGCGTCAATCAGCGCCTCAATGAACTCTGAGGGCCGACGTGCTTCCAACGCCGACAGCAGTGGCGTGACGCCATTTTTGTCCGCGTGGTTGATGTCCGCTCCACCCTCCAATAGAGCCTGGACACGTGACATGCGGCAGATGGCCTTTTCCTTCGACAAATTGATCTGCAATGGGGTCTGGCCGTTCACGTCGCCCAGGTTGGGGTTGGCGCCATTTGCGATGAGTTCCGCGATCGCCTCGGGGTGGCGTGCGTAGTGCAACGGTGTGCGCTTGTTGACCTCGCGGACGTTGGGGTCCAACCCAGCGTTGACCAGCGCTGTGACGACACCGGGCTCATAAAACTTCCCGTCAACCGCACGGTGCAATGCGGTGCTTTTTGTTATCCCGCTTCGCTCCTGAATATTTCGTCCCGAAGAAATGACCTGATGAACTTCCTTTAAGCTTGATCCGATATACATAGCACCCCCTAAAATTTGTTTGAACGTATCCAGCAAAACAACAAAAGGAAAATTGTCAAGACCCATTGCATTTGATGCTAAAATGCCAAAAACATTCACGCAGGGGGCAATATGTTTGTGACTGAGGATTTGTCTAGATTTCGCGCGCGCCACATCCAGCTGGACTGGCTTTGTGAATTTGTTTTCCACAACCGTTACTCAGACGATCGTCCCTACTTCGACATACGTGCAGTGTACGATCTGCGTTTAGATGATGTCCCAAAGCAACTGACCGACAATCCCAAAGGGGTATTGACTAGTGCTTCCAATTATTACGAAAGCGCGTACACACTGGCGTTGGGCGGATACCATGAGGCGATAACGAAGCTTGCGAACCCCGCTACGGACGCCGGCAACGACGTAGCATCATTGGTGTTGCTGAAACTGATTGCTCGTTTCAACTATGCCCTTGCTGTTATTGGATCACGCACGGTTCAAGATTTGGCCTTTTACGCCAACAGCAAGGATCCAAACTACGTGCTGCTGCGCATAGACAGTCACGTGGTGAATCTGTACCACACGCTGGAAGACGGCTCCGGGGAGCATGTCATCCCGTTCCTGGCCTTCTCCATGAACCCCACATCGATTTTTGAAAGTCATGTACTGCGGGGCGATATCACTCATGAGAACATCGAGTTTGTGATGTCGGAAGCCGGCGTTGATGCAACCCTTACGCGGCTCAAAGACGTTGTGGAAACGATTACCAACACCGTCAATGACAATCACCGCAAAGTGTGGGATGAATTCTTTTCGCTGTACGACGAAAAGTATGGCAAGTCACTGTTCTTTGAAAGCATGAGCAATCAGCTTGGAACGGGGAAGTCGCTGCTTGAAATATGCTATAACGAACCACGCAAATAAGAGAAAAGCCCGCTTCGGCGGGCTTTTTTTATCGGGCTGGCGGCAATGCACCTGGGTAGCGTCTGGCAATCACTTCGTTGAGCTTGTCCACAAGATCAGGCCGCTTGAAAACAACGTGAGCGTTTCTGTTCTTGTAGAACGTGACATCCATGTACTCTAAGAACATTTCGGGGCTTGATGCTGCGCTTCTGAAATCAGGATGCGGCTTGCCGTCGAACATGTGAAACGCACGGATCATGTCTTGCACAACGTCTCTTGCAATGAAGTAAGACCAACTGTCTATGCACTGCAAGATGATTTTCTTTCCAAAGCGCACAGGCAGGTGGCTTTTGTAGTCCCAGGACAGCCCTTCAAACACCCCAACAATACCGTCTTCAAACATGCTTGCACGATCGTCGTACAGTTGCGCAAACGTCGCAACAACATTGTCGTAGTTGAACTCAGGAACGGTGTTCTCATAGAAGGCCCTGCCCCACTCAACGCGTTTTTTGTGGCACATGAAATCTTTCAGGCCCGTCTCACGCATGATTGTTGACCAACCGTTTTCGGTCAGAGCTTTGGCATGTGATTTTTTCGCATCTTGCAAGCAGTCGAAGTGGCGGAAGTTCAGTTGGGCCAGGGCGCTGCGCATAGCGCCACCAACATGCATCTTGTCCGCTTCATGGAGTGCGGTTTCAATCGTCTCCATAAGCGCTTCAAACTTCGCCTTAGCTTGCTGGTGCCGCGCCAACTCTTTTTGTACTGAAATCGATCTAATTACCTCGTTCACTGTTACCCCCTTGCTTAAATGAAGTTCCATCCAAGCACAGAACCCAACATTGTCAAGACAAAAAAAAACCCGCCGAAGCGGGCTTTTTTCTTAAGTCGGATCAGTACGTCACCGTAAAGGTAACAGCGGCGGTGTAAGTGCCTTCGGCCAACGACTTGTAGTAGCCGTAATAGGCATCGCGCTGACCAAATTCATACGACAGCGGAATGGCTTGGTGTGCACCCGTACCCACTCCTGAAAGAGCCAAACCGTTTGCATCGGTACCGAACTTCGGTGCGGAACGGGTGTCCAATCCGCGATACAAAGTCACGGGATATTCGCGCGCCGATGTGGCGGATGTAGCCATAACCTGTCCGTTTGCATCTGTGGAAGCTTCAACGATGTACGGCAGGTCTTCGCTGCACAACACGCCAAGGTTGTCGTCCCAACCTTCCCCAGCGATATCATGAACGTCTGTTTG
Source organism: Stenotrophomonas sp. GD03654 (assembly GCF_029845105.1). NCBI lineage: Bacteria > Pseudomonadati > Pseudomonadota > Gammaproteobacteria > Lysobacterales > Lysobacteraceae > Stenotrophomonas > Stenotrophomonas sp. GD03654. The sequence goes on from NZ_JAOCLC010000004.1 coordinate 80,544, forward strand.
ATTGATGGTGTCGGTAGTGGACAGATAGATATCACATGTCCCAGCCACCACAAACGAAAAATTCATTGTGGTGGATTTTGAAGCTGCGAACGACGATCCGGAAGCCATCATGGCAACGGCAGCTGCGGAAGCAATAATTAGTGTTTTTTTCATAAGTAAGTTCTCCTTCAAAGTTGATGTGGTTTTGTTGTGGTGATTAGTACGTCACGGTAAAGGTCACGGAGGCGGTGTAGGTGCCCGGTGCCAATTGCTTGAACGTGCCATCACCATTGGGCTGACTCAATTCCCAGGCGAAGGGGATTGACTGGTGCGCGCCCGAACCGACACCCGAGTGCGCCAAACCGTTGGCGTCGGTGCCGAAGCGGGGACCAGAATAGGTGTCAAAACCACGGACAAAGGTCACCGGATATTCGCGCGCAGACGTGGTGGACTTAGCGATCACCTGACCTGCGGCGTTGGTCGATGCTTCCACGATGTACGGTAGGTCTTCGCTGCACGTCACACCCAAGTTTTCAGGCTGATTACCACCAACAACGTCGTACGTAGAAACTTCGATGTTGTCAACGTCCAAATAAATTTCGCAGGTGGACGCCACGACAAACGAGAAATTCATTGTTGTGGATTTAGAAGCGGCGAACGTGGAACCCGAAGCCAGTAAGGCTGCGGCTGTTGCTGCGGTTAATAGTGCTGTTTTCATTTACTCTCCTTTTTTTAGTGATTGAGGTGTTGCATCATGGTTAGAAAAACATAAAACATCACATTGTCAATGCCTAAACTAATAGTTCAGATCCAGACGAACAGAACTGCTGTAAACACCAGCAGCTTTGTAGCGAACCGAAGTGGACAACACACTTCGGAATTCAATCGTGACCAGCAGTGGCGCGTCGGCAACATCGATGGACACTTCATCAATCAACGGCTCTCCGGATAGCGCCGCCGACAATGGGATTTCGTGGTTGCTCGCCGATCGCAAGACCATTTGACTTGTGTTAATTTGCAATGTGGCGGCGGTGGGTTCGTCGCATTCGATGACGTATTGCACGTTCACGCCTCCGTCCTGATCCAGGACCGCAAACTCTTGGTTGGGGGTGATTGAACAGTCCGCCCAGGCGGTGCCTGAGAACAAAAGCAACGCGATGAGAAGCGCTTTCATAAAACCTCCTTGCATTCCAAAATTGGTTTGTCCAGTTCGCCCGACTGCGGGATAGTGATGGCGCATGTGGAACCGTCTTTTTCAATGGTGAGTACGTCACCAGCGATGGGTGCTTCCAGCACCAACGCGCCTCGCATCCCAACAACGGTTTGCTTGCCCACCACATTGGCCATATCGATCGGAACCCCATTGCGCACAACCACGTACTCACGGGTGGTGTTGCTCAGAACGTCGAACTGCAGCTTTGTCCCGCCCCCACGCGGAGCCACGGCTTTCTTGCTCAGGCTGTCCAGTTGCACACCGAACGGAAGACTTAAAGCGTCCACCGTCACTGTTTGGTCAAACAGTGCTGAAACGTTGGGGACCACGGCCACACCCAGGGCGTTGGTGGTGACGCTCTTGCCTGTGAGTTGAACGCGTGCGTTGGGCATGTTGGGAACGCGAATGAGCGCGTACGATCCAAACGGCCTGGACGTTGGCAGTACACCGCCCTCCCCGATCCACACCCCACCGTTGGCTCCAAACACAGTGCTGGTTGTGCTGTTTTGCAGCAGCAACGTGGACATCGGCAGATCCCAGCGCCCCGCAACATAGTGATTGCCGGCGCTTGCGCTTGCGTTCCACGTCAGCCGGCGGTTTTTCAGTGTGGTGGAACCGTTGGCTTGTCCAAACCATTCGCCATCGTTGTGGCTGACACTGGCCGACCCGGATCCAAACTGGTAGCGGAAACCAACGTTCAATGTTGTGTCGCGCAGCGATAAGTCGTGTTGCGCAAATGCGGACAGTTCGGCGCGGGAGTTCATTTGCCAGCGCGTCTGAGCGGTAAGCAACTGAGTGGAACGGTTGGAATAGCGCACATCGCTGTAGTTCAACGCTGCGCTAAAATTGTTTTGGCGGTAGGTGACGCCCAAGGTGGTTTGCGATTCAAGAGCAAAACGCGACCGCTCGCGGTTGAAGTTCCAATAGTCGTCGGTGACGTGGGTGTGCGAAGCGGACCACGACAAGCCGTTGGTGCGCCGCTCGTATCCAACCGTGGCGGCCATTCCGTCCCCGCTTGTTGCGATATCAAACGTTGCAGCGCCCCAGCGTCCGAAGCTCCACAGATTGCCCCACATGGCCGACTGCCCTTTAGCCGTGCCCTGGAATGCTGCGGTTGTGGTCCAGCGGTCGGACATACCACGCGCGTACACCGCGTTCCACGCCAGGTCTGCGTAGTCGTTGCCCAACCCTCCGTTGCGCATCAAACCGGCCGAGACTTCCCATTCGCTGCGCCCCTTGGCAAGGGCTTTGGGCGTGCTGTAGAACTGCCGTGTTGTCCAGTATTCGCGGCCCAATTCGTCGCGCACCACCATGGAGACAGTGCTTAAACCGATTGGTGCATTGAGGCTTGCGAACTGGTACGGCCCCGGCTGGAACTGCTGTTGGGACGCACGCACACTGTTGACAAAGACTTCGGCTGTGGAGCGCGTGTCGGCCACCCCGTTGAATGTGGGCACAGGATAAAAAGTGTCGTTGCTCAACGATCGATCGGTGCCCACGCGAACACCAAGCATGTTGCGCGAGCCCAGCAGCGCACCGTTGGGCGTGGCGTTGATGACATCACCGATCTGCACGCGAGTCTGAGAGGCATACAGATCCTTACTCCACGTTGTTAAAGAGCGTTCGTGGCTCAGTCCGTTGCTGTCGTCGTTAAGTTGTCCGGCACCATAGAACGTTCCACCCAGGACGTTGGATCTAATGTCGTACGAAAACGACTGTGTGAAGCCGTACGTATCGCTGTCTTGCGCACGGTAGTCATACCCCAGCATCACCCCTTTGGGCGAAGGACCAATGTCCGTACGCATGCGCGAGGCGGGGTTGTAGTTGCGCGCCGGCAAATACTTTGCGGGCACAAGGATGTTGTAGCTTTGATTGGCTGGATCGTACTGAACATCTGCGTTCAAATCCGATGGCGACACCACGTCGCGCTCGGACAACGATGCGGGCAACTGAATTCCCCATTGTGCCCAACGCTCTTTGGCAATGAGCAACTGCCCATCGTCGCGAACGTGCAGTTCTTCAACGTCGCTTTTAAGCGACCCATTGATGGATACAGCGGCGATGGTTGCGTCTGAGGCCCAAGTGGTTTGTGCAAAGCAGACAGCCATCGCCAAGGCGATGACCGATTTGTTCATTTGATGTCCTGGCGTTGTCCGTTGACTTCAACCGACACCACGCCGTGCGGGAAATTAGCAAGCGCGAACTTGCGTGTTTCACCGGGCAGGACATAGCCCAGCAAGCCACTGCGGGTTGCGGATCCCGATGACGGCGACACCAACCGTGCAGATGCGTCACCCGTGTTGGTCACCTCAAATTGATCCCCAACCCAACGACCTGTGAGATTGGCCTTGGCCGATGGCGAACGCCAAATCCACGCCAGGTCTTGCTTGACCAATTTGATTAGCCCAACCTCCCCAGGTGTGGGAAGTTCGGCCACGCTCACGCGGAAAAATTCTTCACGTCCAACTTGGTCGGACTTGATGTAACGAATGGATTGGGTGGCGCCCTTTTTCACCGTGACAATCGACGGCGCAAAACGAATTTTCTCCGATGGCCCTCTGCGGGACACACCGCCTTCAACGGTCAGTTCGTCAACAGTGATCTGATACGAACGATCAGGACCATCGTTGGATATCGTCAACACCCCGCTTCTCTCCCCTGCGGTGTTGACTTTGAAAACCGGACCAACCGAAGCGGCCGAGGACACCAATGGAACCAGCGCCAAAGAAACGGCCAAAACAATGCTTTTAATCATTAAAACCCCCTGTTAATTCACCAATAAATTCAGCTAAACATAAGTCCCGACATTGTCAATACCTTTTATTTAGATCAAACGCCACGCTGTATAAATTGGTGGCCGGACGATATGGAATGACCGGCAAAACGACAACACACACTGCATTACGAATTTGACATCTGACCTTGCTCGTCAATAAGCGACCTACTCGATACACATTCGCCGCAATTGGTCGTTTGAAAAAAGACATTCCGTCACATTGAAGCAGATTGACAAACCCCCACCATTCTCCTAATGACTGTCACGCATTCCTTGATTGCGCAAATATCCGTAGTCCAATGTGACCCTGAATGGCCCTGTGTTGGCATAACACTGCTGGCGGTCACACCACAACGGCATCTCTTCGGGGTCGAATTGTTCGGTGTTGCGCTCAAACGACACAGAGACAGGCAGGCCGAACGCTCCGTCGAATTCAGACTGCTCGTAGGTGTCACAGCGCAGGAATTCGGCGGCTGACCCTGAGACGAATGCACAGGTTTGTTTCACCGATAGGACCGCGCCCAGGTCGGCGTTCTGAGATTGGGCGCCAAGAGCCAACAGTGGGACTGCGGTCAATCCAAAGAATAGATTTTTCATATGTGTCTCCTTTTCAAGTTGATTAGTGTTCGTTGTCCAAAGGGCTGGTCCGCCCCAGGAGAACGTTGAAGAACATTGCCAAGCGGCTGGGTGGTTTGCTGGCTGGCGCAGTGGGCGGACCAGAAGATGGGCTGGGGTGCGTGGATATGAAGTCGTTGCAGGGCTCCAGCTCGCTCCAATCGATCTTTTCCAGATCATCTTGTGTTGGAGCGATTGCAAGATTGCCTTCCTTTTTTTCTTGCTCGCGAACATTCAAACCGGCAAACGATTTGAGATGGCCGTATTGCGCGGCAACGTCAATTGACGTGTACCCATCCTTGTCTTTGATCGTTGGCGTGCCACCCACAGCCACCAGTCGTTCGACAAGCTCTTTGTCGTCGTACAAAGCACAGCACCAATGCAAGACGGTCATGCCTCTGGCGTCGGACCCGGCCAGGTTGCACTTGTGGATCAAACATAGATCAATGATTTCTTTGGCACGTGCCAGTGCAGCGATTTGCTCTTCTGAGTCCACCTCGGGGCGATCCCCAATGATGGAAGTGAACATGTCAAACACCGCCGCCAGTACGGCATTGGAAAACGAGCTTGGTCCCATACGCACTTCATTGGCGTCCGCCGATGCGATCGGTACGTGTCCAGCCAAACCCAGCCACTTCACGGATTGCATGTTGTCCAGTGGCAGAACGTCTGTGAGCAGTGCGGCGCTTTTGTCCAAAGCGGTGCACGTGTTGTGCGGATCCACCTCGTTTGCTGGCACCCGCAATTGGGCGTGCCAAACGTTCAAATCAGTCTTCAACACCGGTGTCGGGTCCGCGTTGTTTTTTAAAGCGCTGCGCACGCCATTTGGATCCACGGCCAATATTGCATTGATGAATTTTTGCGTTTCGTGCTTGTTGAATTTTTTATCCATACGACTCCTTAGTAAGTGACTACAGTGACGATCCGCTCATCGGATCCTTCGGAGGTTTTGATTGCCAATTTTTCCTGGACAACCGTCGGCTCGCGCATTCCTGTCGTACATTTTTGAAAACCTTGATCGGTTAACACGCACGACTCAACGATGGTCATTGACACCACAAAACGTCCACGCGCCTCTTCGGCGACCGACAACAGCGGAGCCAATAAAATGAATGTTGCAATGAGTGGTTTCATAATTTATCCCCTGTTTTATTCAATCAAACACATATCCGAATATTGTCAACACCTTTTATTGAGACATTAACAAAATGGGCAAGCGATTGAAGCCCGCAGGGGCGCGACAGTGGCGCGCGTCGTAGACCATAAGCGCGGTCCGCAAAGGCGGATGACCCAATAAAAAAGCCCCAAAACGGGGCTCATTCACGAAACACTGCCCACGAAATCTATTGCAAATTTTTCCGCAGGATGTAGCGCACAAGCGAAGCTTTGCTGATACCAAAATCGCTAGCCAATTGTTCAATCTGACTGACAACCGGCTTGGCGTCGGAAATAAAACCTATACCTGCACCACGCACATCATCCACATGATTAGGATTTGTGGGCTTCGGCTTTTGTGGCTCACAGCCCATGTTCAAAAACTCATCCCGGTCAAAATCAGGGTTCTCGATAAACCCCCAAATGAACTCGCGCAGCGTTCCCGCCATCGTTTTATCAAGCTTTGTCGCCCGTGCATCCAAGCGCGAGTAATACTTATCCGTCTCATAGAACATTGCATACCCGCAGGTTTTTGGCACCCAATTGCCCGACGGCTTAACCCGATGATTTCTCGCTTTCGATTTACGCATTGACCCTCCCAACCTTAGTTTCTATCAATTCTGACTTGGTGAAGAGCTTCCGCCTCCCCGTCCATCCAACCATCTTCATATAGCGCCGGTTCAATTCGCCCTTAAGCAAATAATCATGAACCTCCTTTGATTGCCAAAAAAGTTCTCCCGAAGCATGCTCCCATTGATAATATGTCTTTCGCGCCATAGATACCCCCATTTGTCCATTCATACAAACACAATCGCAAACAAAGTCAAGACGTTTTATTGAAATCAAATCTTGCGCCCAATACTGGACTTAAAATGCGCGCCCGACAGAGCATTGCGAATATTTTCCCGTTGCTTTTCACGCTGAGCGGCCATGTACTCGCTCAACAGTGCAACAACATCATCGCACCCAACAATTTGAGCAACATGCAATGTGGACTCCACTTCATACAGAGAAACCGGCTTGTCGCTGTTCAAAATGCGGCCCATAAGTTCCACTACTTGGGGCGCAACTTCCCCCGTTAAAAACCCCTCTTTGCACATGAGCCACAGAACGTTGGGGGGCATTTCTTCGCCAGCGCTGATGAGCGCCCCAACCAATACATGCAAGTTGTCTGGCCCAAAATTGATCATCGACCCTATTGCATGTTCGCAAATGCGTGGTGCACGGCCAGGGAAGTCCTCACATGCAACGCGCACATACCAGCGCAAAGCGTCAAGGTTGTCTGTGTGTGTTGAAATGGCTTTTGACAACAGAATTTCGTTTTTCTCCAAGTGTGAGTAGTTCACTGACCCTCCTACAGATCAATCCGACCAAATAATTCAATGAGTGAGAACGCCGTGCCAACGGCTGCAACGCCCACCCCAACAAAAAGCGACGGGAGCGTTACACCGCGAATGGGCAGGAATTGAACACAAGCAATACACGCCCCACACGTCCAGCAAAACGCTATTTTCATGGCGCCCAGGGTGATCCATACACCCCACATATCCATGCAGAAGTACAAACAAATTCGGGTCAAACAAAGCAGCACAATCCACGGAACAGTAGAAAACGCCACCATCAATACAGACGATTTCCAATTGCGCTTCACACCGTAACGAATGGCTGCAATGAAGTAGAACGCAAAGGCCGCAAGCGACAAAGCATTGACCACCACCAGATCCGTCCACCCGAACATTGTTTACCGCCCTGCTGCGTGTTGAAGGTTGCCCATCGCCGTTTCAATAGTATCGATTTTCTCAAACGCCGCTCCGGCGAAATGGAGAACGAACAAAGGCAATCCAACATACAAAATGTACTTCGCCAATTGTTTTTTCATGTAGTTCATAGATGACTCCTTTTGTTAACTTGTATTTTCACTAAATCACAAGGTCCAACATTGTCAATACCTTTTGTTGAGACAAAAAAAAACCCCCACAATGTGGGGGTGTCGGATCCAGTCTTTACAGCGCAATGTGTGTTGGTTTCCCTGCTTTCAACAATTCCTGCCCCTCCGGACTTGCTTCAAAATCTACAAGAACCTGCGGTTTGCGCCCGCGACCACGGTAGTGGAACTGGCTTCCCTGTGCGTTTGCCAGTTTGTGTGTTGGAGCGCCCCCACGCGCATTGCGGTTTCCATGGACCTTGTTCTTGGCGTGGACAAACCCAACCATGCGCGCAATTTGTGAGCGCTGCTCACTTGTCAACACGTCGATGTATTTTGCCAGCCCACCCGTGAGGCTTTCAAAGAACTTGCCAGCCTCCTTCGTGCGTTCTTTGAGCAGCTTTTCTTGAAGCGACTCTTGATGTTTGATGGCTTCCGCAAGCTGCTTTTCAATTTCGGAAACGACATTGCTCATTGGATTTCCTTTAACCCCCTGCCCGATGCAGTGAGATGAATCTATTCAATCATCGCCAATATAGCTAGCTGTTCTCCGATCTTTTGTCATGCCGTTAAGCTTTTGGATTCATTGCATCAAAAAAGCCCCCTTGAGGGGGCTTGATTGACTTGTCAACGCGAGCTAGTCAAAACGTCGGGTATTGGGACAACACGGGTGTCCCGCCCACTGCCGCTAATGAGAACACTTTGGCCCTGGCGCACGTTCACATCCGCGTCCTGGACAATTGAGATGACTTCGGAGCGCCCACGGCGGTCCTGCGTGCGGATTACGATTTCGTAGCCTCTGTGCCCGCTTGCAGCGCGCTGAGTGGCGCCCCCAATCAACGCACCACCTGCTGCGCCAACAACACGGGCAACGTTGCGTGTGTCGCGGTTCTTGCGGCTTGCGCGGTCACCAATGGCGGTCCCCACCGCCCCACCAACAAACGTTCCGGTGTTCACCTTGGAACGGTCTTCAATCCGCACCTCACGAACCATGAGAACCACGCCTTCTTGGATGTTGCGTTGGGACAACGCTTGATCGCGTCCAAAATTTTGAGATGAAGTCGTAGATCCAGCCACGGCAACGCCCGAGAATAAACTTAAAGCTACCGCTAATGAAATTAAAGTTGTGCGCATACAATCTCCTGTGTGTGATGATGACCCCAATCAATCACACATTTGATTTCTGTCAAGCTTATTGCATGCGCAGTTGAACTTCTTGAGCGCGGACCAAAGCATGAATGGTCTGGTTGTGGCTGATGCTTAAAGCGAACGACTGCTGCAGCTCTTGTGCACGCGGGGCGTTCTTTTTCCAGAATTGAACCACGACGCTTGTTCTTATCCGCCAGTCTCGTTCGGACAACACCATAGGGTTGGTGTACCCCATCGGGGTCTTTCCGAATTTGTCTTTCACCAGTGGGTTGGCGCCCAGGGCAAGCAAGGCGTCGGCGACATCGAAGCGTTTGTTGATGACAGCCCAGTGCAACGCTGTTCGTCCGTTCTCGTCTGTATGCGTGATGAGGTGGTGGTGTGAATGCTTGGCAAGCACATGTACATCTTGAAGAGATAAGTTGTCCATAGTTTCCCCTTGTTTTTTCTTACAATTGCAAAAGGGGAGATTTTGTCAAGCAGCAGACTCTAAAAAATCAATTGCTGCTGCACCACTTGCCGTGCCTGGAACCCCACAGACATCTGCGCAAGCGCGCTGTCCATGGTGATGGCCTTACCGTTGCCTTCTAACAGAACGTCTTTGATTGGAACGTACCATCGGTTCTCATCGTCGCCTTTGACGTTGAACTCCACGTATTCATCGCGAATGGCCGCAACTTCTATGGGTTGGCGATCGACCCGTGCGCGTTGAACCGATGCCACCACGTCATCCCCCAATCCGAAGCGCTCCGACAGACGCCCCATAAAAACGGTGCACAACACAGGCATGATGGGCGGAATACTCATATCCAGCAAATCACCAAACTCTTTTGGGAACGATCTGCGGGTGTCACTCGATCCAATACCGTTGCGTGAGATGACTTGGTGGCCTATCTCTTCATCGGTCAGCTCTTCGCACAAACTCCGCACGTCCAGCACGCTTGGCGTCGTTGCCTGCCCAAGCAACCGGGCTCTAAAGCGAAGCCCGGTAAGCTTACACACTTCGTCAACCATGACCTTCAACGCTTCCTCATCGCGCTTTTGCGCATAAGCAGCAGCCTTGGCTTTTACGCTGTGAATTAGCGTCATCTCATCGGCAAGTGTTGGCTTGTCCATGCGTCCCCTCACATCTGCGGATGGTGATTGACGTGCCGCCCAGGGCACATCTGACGCAGGACACTGGAAAGCGAAACACTGCGCTCTCCACCGTCCAGATAGACTTTGCTTGCTGCCACAGTGTGAGTGGCGCCTGTATCATTGTGCACAAAGGTCACCACGTCGTCTTTCACGGATTGCATCCGCACCGCGTGGTTTTCCCAACTGCCACGAACAAAGACTTGTGCGTCGCTGGGAAGATTGAAACGCTCACGGACCCGCTCAAGAAAGACATCGCACAACTGCGGATTTAACAACGGAATGCTTGAGTCAATCATGTCGCACATATTTTGAGGCAATGTTGCGCGCGACTGGGGGCCGGCAATGCCGGTGTTGGTCATGACCTGACGGCCGATTTCCAAATCGTTGTAGTCGCCCGATAGGTTGTCGAAGGCCTCGCGGTGACGTTCTACTTTTGACTCAAACAACTTTAGCCGCAAATTCAATCCGGTCAGTTCTTTGATTTGGTCAACCATACCTTCCAAGGATGGGGCATTGCCTGCTTTATCGTATATGGCAGACAGACTTGCAATCTCGCTTTCAAGAAGCTTTTGTGTTTGTTTCGCGCTTGAGTGCCACATCACGCCACCTCCATTTCAGCCGTCTTTGCGCGGCGCACGACTTGAATGGTTGGCCTGGGAGACTCTTCACTGGATGGTCGCACTTCGTCTTCCTCGCGCTCCATTTCAAAGGCTTTGCGCGTGTACTCTTTGACGTTGTAGTACGTCGCGATCTTTTCGGCCTCGGCAAACGCCGTGAAGATCAGAGAGTGGTCGTTTTTCAGAACCTTGATCCACGACTGCAAGTAAGCAATGTGGTTGCCTGGGTCATAGTCTTGATCGACAGACAAACCCAAACGGTCGGCCACGATCAGAGAAAAGCATTCTGCGATCAACTCTTCTTTGGCGTACTTCTCCGAGCCAAACTTGCCGCTGAGATCGCGCCCCAATCGTGTGGGGTGAGCGCTGGCGTGTCCCGTCTCATGCAAGGCGGTGGCGTAAAACCCTTCCATCGTGCGGAATTGCTCTTTGGTGGGCAGTTGCACATAGTCCTGGGCGACGGTGTAGAACGCCGCGTTGCCGCCGTAGCGGTAGTCAACGCCGCTGTCCTTCATCAGCCGCTCGGCCTGTTCGTGACTCCACTCCACTGGCTTGGGTATTTTCGCCTCGCGAATGGGCAGGCCATCGCACTGTTCGCTGTTGAACACCGCAGACGTAATCAACGCGATCTTTTGGCGCCCGCTCTCATCGAGGATGGGGTTTCCCTGCTTGTCGGAAACATTGATGACTCGCACGACCTTAGAGGACTTCTCGCCTTTACGTACCGTGCCGCCCAATGCTTTGGCCTGGTTGAATGTCAACCATCCGTTGCTTTGGAAGCCTCGCGCCGCCTGAGCCATCATTAGCATCATGACGTTGCTGCCGTGGTAGGTGTTACCTCGCGCGTAGTTGTAAGGCAGGCTTCCAAATGCGCCCGTCGAACTGTGCTGCTTCCAATCCCGGCGCCACGGGATCACGCCCTGCTGCATCTGCTCAATGATGTATTCGGCGGCAATGCTGCGTGCTTCGTCTTGCTTACTCATTGCCACCTCACATTGATAGTGTTTGCTCTTTCTTCGTCGCTCCATTGAGTTTTTTAGCCGCTGCATTTTTGACGGCCTTACCCACTTCTTTGCTGGGCTTGTCGGCCACGTGGATCACCTGAATCTTGTCGTCCACAAACGACTGCACCGGATCGGTTTGTGCTTGCTCTTGCTCTGCTGGTTTTACGGTCGGCTGGAATGCTTGTGATGTCTCTTGCTTCCAGACCTTTGAGCGCACGGGCTCGTGTTGGACTTCGGGCACCCCAATGGTTTTCAGAATGGCTTCTGCAGCTTTGCCTGCGCGAAGCAACTCTTGCCAGTTGGGCCGGCTGTTGATGTAGTTTTGAGCCCAACCGCTGTCGTCGGGTTCGTATGTCATGCCCAATCGGCTGGCGATCTGCAACAGCGCCAATTGACGACCCAAGCGATACTGGCTGTCCTGCTCGCTGCCCTGTTCCCCAGGTTGCACGCCTTGGTAGCGGCTGGGGTGCGTGGCCCAATCGCTCAGAACGAACATCAGATCGTGGTAGTACGCGCTCTTGCCGTCCGGGTGCTTGGATGTGTATTCCGACTGTGGCCGCATGTACAAGATGTCGGTTGAACGCTCGTAGTAGGGCGCGTTCATGGGATCAAAGGAAATTTTGGCGCCGGTCTTGGCGATCAGATCGTCCAAGAACGTGTCACGGGTTTCGGCCTTACCGTGCCAGGCGAACTGTTGCTGGGTTAGTGGCAAATTTTTGATTTGATCGCCGTTGAAACACACTGACATCACCGACTTGATTTCACCATCCTCCTGCTTGTAGGTGCTTTCAATCTTTGTGGCTTTGCTTTCACCTTTGGCGATGTAGTACCCATTTTTCTTGATTTGCTCGGACTTCATATAGATGGGGCTTGTGAAGCCGCGATCGAGCGCAACGGTCATCAGTTGCAGGGCGTTGAAGTCTTTGAATGGGTAGCCGCTTGCGCCAATCGGCCAGCCGCCAATGACCGGCAGCGGCTTCTCTTTTTCGTTGAATCCGTAGTCCAAAATGGACCGGCGTTCTCTAAGTTGATCGTAAAACCGCTCTGCAATGTCCTGTTTCAATTCGTTTGCTGCGCTCATAACCGTGTCTCCAAGTTAATAGAAATGCTTACCCCTTTTTCCAATGCCTGACGTATGCGGTAAAGAACTTCGTCAACCGTGAGAAGCTGTACGCTTGCGTCATCAAAGTCGTGGTGCAAGAGAATTCTTAAATCACCACCAACCTTGTACACAGCGAACCGCTCTGCCGCGATCAGATCGTCCCACCAGTCTTCTTCTTGTTCTGAATGCATAATTAGTAAATCCAAATAGTTGAAAATCATTAAATGGATGAAAATTTGAAAGTCAAGCTTTCGCTATTTCGCAATTCAGCGCTCCATAAAAAAATCGCGCACAAAAAAGCCGCCCGAAGGCGGCCATTCTTGTATTCTGCATATTTTATTTATCAGTCATTCTCATTACTCCGGTGCACGTTGGTCATGACCTCCAAAAGACGCAGACAGTGACCATGCAGGGCCATTGATTGCACGTGCGCATGCAACTGCTCATCAAGACCTTCTCTAATTTTCCCATGACCTAACAACAATTCATTCTTGGCCCCAATCATCGCGTTCCATTCGTGCAACATATGAGAGGGTATCTTGTCCACGTGTGTAAAACCTTGCGCCACCCAACGCGCCCTCTCCTGCAACTGCTGAGGATCTTCGTACATTTGGTGAAAAGCAGCACAGAATGCCTCTTCGATGTCTTTGTTTGTATTTGTCATTGCAAGAACCTCCATTCGTCGTCCATAAAATCTTTATCACTCATTTGAATAACGGCGGGTGCAGCGGTGGATGGCTCACCCTCCACAACGTCTTTCGTTGTTCGCACACAATCGTTGGTGGTGGACAGCGTAAGAACTTCGCCAGTGGGCAATTCGTAGCTTGGCTGCACGGGAATGCGTGCGCGAACGCAATTGACCTGGACCCCCTCGATACGCCGCGTATCGCCGCGAGGAGACTGCGGCCGTTCAAACCCTGGCATTGCCCAAAAGCGCGTCCAGAACTGCGGCGCGTTAAGCACGTAACGGCCATCACCTTCGCAGAATTTGACGTACGAGTTGTACACCTCAGATTTGGGAGTCAAGGTGTTGGCGTCGGGCACAATTCCGACATCTTCTCGCCACGCCCCAACACAATCATTCTTGTTGCGAATTGATTGTTTGAACGTCTTGGAGGCTTCCGGCCACTCGCTCTCGGGGAGGAAACCGCCGCGCTTCACAATGCGGCTGACGCCTTCCAGCAACCAGTCCAGGACGATGTGAGCTTCTTCCTTGAGAATGCGCTCAGCAAGATTTTGAATGGCCTGGTACGTACCGTGGCGTTGGCTCCACTTGACCACGCACAAGCGGCGGTACATGCCGTCGGTGGCGTCTGTGATCATAGGTTCGTCGTTGGAACTGACGATGTGGCACGATGTGTTTACAAACTCCACCATATCGCGGTACAAAAACTTAGCGGTCAGCAAATCTCCACCGCTGAGCGCTTTGAACGCCTCTTGATCAATGCCGCGTGCCCCCTTCTTGACTTCCGGGGTGAAGATCAAACTGGAGTTCACGCAGTTTGCAAGCATCTGTGGTTCACCGCACTTATCCAGCCAGATTTGAGCCGTGCGGTGATGGAAGCCACGAATGATTGACGACATCACGCCCTTGCCATTACCGCCCGTTCCGACCCACCACCACACCAGTTGATGTGGACCCGGAATAAGCGTCAATGCACACTGCTCTTGCACCAGAGCGCGAATTTCCAAATCCGGCAATGCGCTGGCGAGAAAGCGCCCAAACATCGAGTTGGCGGGAACCGATTGAGGTGTGTGGCGCTTGTTGTACGCAGTGCTCACGGTGGCGTTGACCCCAAACGTCAACCCGAGCTTCTTGTCGGCTGGAAGAACAGTGACCAAACCTTCACTGTCAACGTGCAGATACCCGTTCTTTGTAGCAATAACAAACGTGGATCCATTCCGCTCAGGTAGTGGCTCAAGGGAGTTCACTGAGAATTTGAAACAATCCATGGACGCAGCATTTGTGGCTTTGTCCGGCATATGATTGAACAGGAATTGTGATGCCATTGCCGTGCCTTCGGACAGCGACACCGTGTCCCAGAAAACACCATTCCACTTATAGGCAATACCATTGGCCATTGCCCAGTCCCCACACGCTCCACTGTTGATGTAGTTGACCCAGTTCCATGCGGGTGTGTGGGAGGTCACAATGTTCGCGCTGTTGATTTTTTTGATCTTCGGCTGACCTGCTTTTGGCTTAGTTTTTTTCGCGACCGTGGGTGATGGTGTTGACACCCCAGCATTATTTGATACGTTAATTGCAGACATATTTTTCTCCTATAGTTTTACCTCTCTGAAACCGCGCGGCGGCAACCGTGCGGTTTTTTTATGCTTTTTTGACCGACTGGAACAACCAACCGTCCTGGACAGCCAAATCTGTGAGTTCGCGGATGTACTCTGAAACGGTCAATCCACTGCGTTGCGCCACGTCTTCCAGCAGCGCCAACTTCTCTTGGTCAAAGCGAAATGTTCGATTGACTTTCTGAGGCCGTGCGCGGCGACGGTACGGCTTTCTTTTTTTGATGATCTTGAATTGCAAAACGTCACCCATAAAAACCTCCACATTTAAATAAACACCAACTTGTTCTAATTTATTTTTTTATCTTGTCAAGCATATTTTGTATTGCAAATTTCAAAACCCTTGCAGCACAATGCTTTTGCATCACCATGCATCTGGAATTACCATCAATTTCACGATGCAACTTCAATGCTTTTCGTCCCCATATCAAAATCACCCTCAAACCCTTGCAGCACAATGGCTTGAGCCCATTTTCCATAAATAATACGCAATACAAATTATTGCGTGAGTAGGGTCTTGAGTAGGGTGAAAATGAACCACCCTACTCACTCAAAACCTTTGGTACATAAGCATTTCAGCCATATTGAGTAGGGTGAGTAGGGTAAAACCTTTAAAAGTTATATATAAAATGCATTTCCGCGCCACTTTTACGCAATTAACATAAATATTTATAAAATTTCACTCTACTCACCCACTCACCCCTCAGAAAGCTACTGCCGCAATGCTTTGAGGTGAGTAGGGTGTATTGCGGGCCACCCTACTCACCCCATAATTTGCATTGCGTTTTATCATTTCAAACAACAACCCTGATACCAACCTCACATCACCAGGCCTAATGTTGGAAGAACCGGCTCCTGTTTTCGACCATGAAGTCACGAAACGCCGGAACAATACCGGATCGATCGGAGTGACGAATTCCGTGCATCACCCCCAACCCTTCCGGGTACACGTCAGTAGAGAACATCATCAAGTAATGAATGCGCCTCTTTCGGATTGTTGAGCTTGGGTTGTCGTGCACTGAAAAGTCGTTGATCGCTGCCTTGAATGCCGCACAGCTTTCTTCCCGCGCCGCTTTCAATTCGTCCACTGACATGCGTGCATTAAGTTCTTTTCCATAAAACAATGTGTATGTTCCCATT
Source organism: Stenotrophomonas sp. GD03654 (assembly GCF_029845105.1). NCBI lineage: Bacteria > Pseudomonadati > Pseudomonadota > Gammaproteobacteria > Lysobacterales > Lysobacteraceae > Stenotrophomonas > Stenotrophomonas sp. GD03654. The sequence continues at coordinate 96,653 of NZ_JAOCLC010000004.1, forward strand.
ACTTTCTCCTGCGTTAATTTAGATTTGCCTTCTTACTTATTTCATTGTGCTTTCAGCCATTGCAATTCAAATGACTTTTCATTTCATCCGACCTCACTCATACCCACTGCATAGACCTTCGCGTACTCCTCAGCGAAATCACAGAAGTCCTTTTTGAGTTGTTTGTTGACGGTGCCAAAGAGTTCCTGACTGCCACCAATCCACTCCAAACACACGCCCTTCTCGCTGGTGAAAACACACAAGCACGCTTCAAACAGCTTGCGAACCTCATCGAAGTCGTACTTTGCAACATCAAACTCCGTCAAGGTCTCGGCAGCAAATCTATTAAGACGACACAACAGAACGCTCGCAGGCCGTCCTTCGCGCGCGAAATGCATTTCCACAATCGATGTAGTGATAAGTTTTTTAAGATCATTTTCACGGTCAGTTGATGAGGCAAGGTCCGATGCGAGGGCTGCGAGTGGGCCAAATCCAATGACAACGAATGCTTCGTGGGCGGGGTTAATGGCGTAATCCAACATTGATATTTCCTTTCGGTCACCGCGTTGTTGCGGCAAGCAAATATTGCTTTCGGTTGGATTTATTTGCGACAAAAAAAAAGCCCCCAATTTGGGGGCTGCAAAGGACTGCAAGGGACAACTAGGGACTGGGACTTAACGCAGCATTATTTCAATGCTTGAGTCAGGACGTTCCGTTCGTGCGCGGCAATACGTTCTTGAACCACATCGCGTTGTTGCTGCTGCTCATCCAACAACAACTGTTGCGCTTCAATCATCAATTCCGTGCTTCCCCACTCCCATTCGGTGAGCAAGTCATAGATCCCGTCCACAACTGTGTTGTCGTCCAGTTGGTTGGCGTGGGCCACAATGACCCCGTTCGCCACCTGGAACGCATGGAAATGCACACTGGGCATTACGGGGTGTTGCAGCCACGCGTCCACGTCGCTCTTTCTGTAGCGCACAGGCGTGGTGGACCATCTCTCATCGGTGCGTGCAGGGCGCTCCCCAATGGTGGGGGGCGGCAAGCCTTGATTGCGCAGGCGCTGCAACGTCTTCGTACTGACCTGCATCAAGACTGCAGCTTGTGCAGCACTTAGGTGCAGATCCCCAGGTGCTTGGGCGAGCGCTTGGCGTTGCTGTTCGTCAACCTTGGCCATCGCCGCCTCCAACGTGACGCAACAGTTCGTGCCGTTGGACCCTGGACAGGCGCAACTCGTCCAAATCTCCTGTTCCAGAAGTGAGGGCGACACGAACGGTGTCAGCCCATCGCACGAACACATTGATGTCCGCCCACTGAAGCTCCAATACCTCCAATGCTGACAGGTGTTCAATACGGGCTTCGGTCAGCGCTGAAATTACGTCCTCGTCGCTCAAATCGTAGACCGTGCCCAGCACGCGTGACTTATCGTCAAGGATCCAAGGCAGTGCAGTCGTGGCGTCGTGGATCCCAGCGAAGCCCATGCTCTTCTTATCGAGCAGACGCTTTAGACGTGCAATCTCAGATTGCAGCCCCTTGTTTTCAAGCTCCAATTCCAGCAGCGCCAATTCCGTCTTCTTTGCGGCCACGGCCGATTTGATCTTTCGTTCCTTGTAGCTTGATGCCGACAACTGCTCACGCCATTCGTCAAGATCGGTCAGCTTATAAAACACCTTTGCCGTTTGGCCCAGGCCACCACTGCTGCTTAAACTTGTTGACTTTGGCCCCATGCCCTGAGCGTTGTACCGCGACAATGTGCGTGTGTGGATCCCCAAATAATAGGAGGCCGCTTCACGCCCCACTGACTGGATTGCTCCGGACTTGGCGCGCTCAATCTCCGCTTCCAATTCATTCGTACGTAATGATTGGTAGCCCTCAGCATCTCGCTTAATGATCACGGCACTCATTGGTCAAACCTCTTTGATCTGGATGTCCACACCGATACCTTGAATTTCGTCCAAGATACAGCCCAGACCTCCAATTGTTGCACCCATCTTCCCCTTTAAACGATCTTTGCGTTGAACAGTTAGAGCGTTTGAGAAGTTCTCAAGGATCCAATTGCGGCTTCGCCGTATCTCATCACTGTCCAGCGCCGCCAAACGCTCATTGATGGGATGGTACAAGCGCCTCAACTCCTGAAAGCGTCTGAGCGCAAATTGGGTGTACGTGGTTTCGGCGGTGCGTTGATCCATGCGTTTTGCGTCCTCAATCAATCTTTTGAAGTCGCGCACATCGCGGTACAGAAGCCTCAATTCCTCCACGGAATGTTCCCGCACCTTTCTCTTTTCCGTGAGTTCGTCAACGAAAAGCATTCCGTTACTCATCATCTTCCTCGCCTTTAACCGGACGCAGCCCCGAATGGATGACGGGCATCTTGTCATTCAGTTCATCCAAAAATGGCTTTTCCGCACCCTTCAACACATTCCACACACGGGGACTGGTCGAAATCATGACCTCTTCCACTTTGGAAAACGCCTCCCGCAAAGCCCCCCACTCCTGCTCATTGTACAGGTCGGTGACATTGGCCGAGCCATTGTTGACTTTGTGATTGAGCATGTCGGAGACAATACGGCCAGACATGAGGGCTTCGGCAAACCGCCCCAAAGTTCGGCGCAAATCGTGTGGCGTCAAGCCAATGTCAATCTCCTGACGCAAATCCAACATGCCCGCGTCCACACGCACGTTTTTAATAATGGATTTACTGTCGCTGTAGTGCCCTTCTCTCGATCGAGTGGAACGGGCTGGAAACACCCACTTCATGCGTTCGGACTTTTGTTCAACCCGATACACTTCACGCTGCGCTTTGGCAATTGTCATGTAATCGGATGTGGTCTTTTTAACCTCTTCCACCGCACGCTTGGCCCGGTCCATTTCACTGGGCAATTGCGCTTCGGCGTCCTTGGCATCATTCAAGCGTTGGATGAGGATTTTTTCTGCAAAGTAGGCAACCGGCAAAAAACGGACTTCACCATTTTTTGTGTCGTGAAAGAACACTTGTGAGCCTGGACGCTTGGTGCTGGGATTGATATCACCAGCGTTGGGCGCAAGCCACACCCACGACACACGCTCATTGGCAAGGTCGTCCTTGGACACCTTGTCGTACCACTGCAACTGTGTGGCCTCATTCCGACGTGCACCCCACAGCAACGTCAACAGCAGATAGTCCACAGCAACGGCGTTGTGTTTGTTTTGCAAATTTCGGCGGAACACCAACGTCTTTAGCACCGTGGACAGTGTGCCGTCCTCTTTGCCCAGCGGATTGCGCACCTGTGCTTTGCGGTAGTGTTCGCGCTTCTCTTTAGCCCCTCGCCACAGTTCCAAATCAAAAAGAGACTCGACGGGGTTGAACTGAATGGCGACCTCACGTCCTTCCCTGTGCGCGTCCAATCGTTCTTGGCGCAGAACAATTTCAATGGCCCGGTTCAAATCGGCAAAGGTGTGTTCAACGGCTTCAATGCCAGCTGATTTGGCCCGTTGAATGTACTTGCCCGACAAGCCCATGGCAGCGTACTCGTCCATTGCCAACGCCCACCATTTGTCCTTTGCTGCCAACAGTGGCTTGACCTCTGCGGGGATCCGGTTGGACTTAAGCATTGCCGACGTGCGCAAGGCGTTCCACGCCTTCACAATTTGATCGTGGCTCAGATCCCGAACTTGGATGTCCGCAAGCCCCACCTCATTGCGCGCCAGTCGCGCCAAGCTGTTTTGCACGGCCTTTGTGCTGTTGGCTTTGCGTTTGCCCGCCTCGACTTGGGCGTCCAGTCGTTCGATATAGCGCTCCATACACGCCCGCACCGTAATGTGCTTTGCGCTCGTCGTTCTGCGCTCTTGTGCGTCCCTGCGCCGGGGGCTTTCTCCACCCGACTGTACGATGTACGCAATTTCCAATCGGGCCTTTTCGTGCGCCTGGACAATCGACATGTCGTCCACGGACCCCAGTGACACGCGTACAACACGCTCCCCCACCCGCTTGCGCACCTCAAATGAATTGCCGCTGGTGCCAACGTACACACCAAACCCGGTGGGCGCTCCTTGGGTGTCGTCCACAAAGCGGTAAGGCTTGGGGTCGGGGTTGGCTTCAATGACGGTCTTGCCGTTGGCGTCCAATGCTGGACGCTCATTGATGGTCAACGCACGCAACTGCCGATCACTCAATTTGTATCGCTGCTTGCTCATCTCTGTCACCCTTGTCGTGGATACATTGCTGTGTCCATGGCGCTGCGGCATACGCCGACTGTACTATGCAAAACGCCCGTGGACACACTGTTTAAGCCCCGCCGTCTCCCATGGACACCAGATGGACACTTTTTGTGCCCACAAGCGTCCTACGACGCCCTCTGGTGTCTCAAGTTGTCGCCGCGCCGACTCGTCTAACGTGCTGATTAGCTTCAATAATTCATGAAAAACAACGACTTATCGGGTCATACACCCGCCATGAAGCAGTTCTTCGCAGCCAAGTCCGATTATCCGGACCTGCTGCTGTTCTTCCGCATGGGCGATTTCTACGAGCTGTTCTACGACGACGCGCGCAAGGCCGCGCGCCTGCTCGACATCACCCTGACCCAGCGTGGCAGCTCCGGCGGTGCACCGATTCCGATGGCCGGCGTGCCGGTGCATGCCTACGAAGGCTACCTGGCACGGCTGGTGGCGTTGGGCGAATCGGTGGCGATCTGCGAGCAGATCGGCGACCCGGCGCTGGCCAAGGGCCTGGTCGAACGCAAGGTGGTGCGCATCGTCACCCCCGGCACGGTCACCGACGAGGCACTGCTGGACGAACGCCGCGACACCCTGCTGATGGCGCTGTCGCGCAGCAAGCAGGGCTACGGCCTGGCCTGGGCCGACCTGGCCGGTGGCCGCTTCCTGGTCAACGAAGTGGAGACCGACGACGCGCTGGAAGCCGAGCTGGCCCGCCTGGAGCCGGCCGAGCTGTTGGTACCCGACGAAGAGAACTGGCCGGAGTTCCTGCGCCAGCGTACCGGCGTACGTCGCCGCGCACCGTGGCTGTTCGACGCCGACAGCGGCCGCCGTCAGCTGCTGAACTTCTTCAAGCTGCATGACCTGAGCGGCTTCGGCATCGATGACAAGCCGCGCGCCACCGCAGCCGCTGGCGCCCTGCTCGGCTATGTCGAGGAAACCCAGAAGCAGCGGCTGCCGCACCTGACTTCGATCGCGATGGAAACCGCCGGCGAGGCGATCGCGATGAACGCCGCCACCCGCCGCCACCTGGAACTGGATACACGCGTCGACGGCGATACCCGCAACACGCTGCTGGGCGTGCTCGACAGCACGGTGACGCCGATGGGCGGCCGCCTGCTGCGGCGCTGGCTGCACCGCCCGCTGCGCCTGCGCGAGGTGCTGGTACAGCGCCACCATGCGGTGGAAACCCTGATCGATCGCGGCAGTGACGCCGACATCCGCGAGCAGTTCCGCCGCCTCGGCGACCTGGAACGCATCCTCACCCGCGTGGCGCTGCGCTCGGCGCGCCCGCGCGACTTCTCCACCCTGCGCGATGGCCTGGGCCTGCTGCCGGCGGTGCGCGAGGTGCTGGCGCCGCTGGATTCGCCGCGCCTGCAGGCCCTGCATGCCGCACTGGGCGAACACGATGAGTGCGCGCAGCTGCTGGCCAGCGCCATCGCCGAAATGCCACCGCTGAAGCTCAGCGACGGCGGCGTGCTGGCCGATGGCTTCGATGAAGAGCTGGACGAACTGCGCCGCCTGTCCACCCATGCCGACCAGTTCCTGGTCGACCTGGAACAGCGCGAGCGCGAGAGCAGCGGCATTCCCACCCTGAAGGTGGGCTACAACCGCGTGCACGGTTACTACATCGAGATCAGCAAGGGCCAGTCCGATCGCGCGCCGGTGCATTACACCCGCCGCCAGACGCTGACAAACGCCGAGCGCTACATCACCGAAGAACTGAAGGCCTTCGAGGACAAGGTACTGTCCGCACGCGACCGTTCGCTGTCGCGCGAGAAGTACCTGTACGAACAGCTGCTGGACACCCTTGGCGGGCAGCTGGAACCGCTGAAGCAGTGTGCCGCTGCATTGAGCGAACTGGACGTGCTGGCGGCCTTCGCCGAACGCGCACAGGCGCTGGACTGGGCGCGCCCGGAACTGCAGGCCGAGCCGTGCCTGAAGATCGAGCGTGGCCGCCACCCGGTGGTCGAGGCGGTACGCGAGCAGCCGTTCGAACCCAATGATCTGGACCTGCATCCGGAACGTCGCATGCTGGTCATCACCGGCCCGAACATGGGCGGTAAATCGACCTACATGCGGCAGAACGCGCTGATCGTGCTGCTGGCCCACATCGGCAGCTTCGTGCCGGCCAGCCGTGCGCTGATCGGCCCGATCGACCGCATCCTCACCCGCATCGGCGCAGGCGACGACCTGGCGCGCGGGCAGTCGACCTTCATGGTCGAAATGGCCGAGACCAGCTACATCCTGCATCACGCCACCGCCCATTCGCTGGTGCTGATGGATGAGATCGGCCGTGGCACGTCCACTTACGATGGCCTGGCGCTGGCCGACGCCGTGGCCCGCCACTTGGCCTACCAGAACCGCTGCTACACGCTGTTCGCCACCCACTACTTCGAGCTGACCGCGCTGGCCGACGAGCAGCACGAAGGCGGCCGTAGCGGCATCGCCAACGTGCACCTGGATGCCGTCGAGCACGGTGAGGCGCTGGTGTTCATGCACGCGGTGAAGGATGGCCCGGCAAACCGCAGCTTCGGCCTGCAGGTGGCGGCACTGGCCGGCCTGCCGCGCGCCACCGTCGCGCAGGCACGCCGTCGCCTGGCCGAGCTGGAACAGCGCGGTGGTGAAAGCCATGCCGCCGAGCTGGCACCCCAGGCATTGGATGCACCGCAGCAGTTCGGCCTGTTCGCGGCGCCGTCGAACAAGGCACAGGAAGCACTGGCCGCCATCGATCCGGACGAACTGACCCCGAAGCAGGCGCTGGAAGCGTTGTATCGCTTGAAAGCGCTGCTGTAGCCGCAGCGCACGCGCTTGGCCTCCTGCCTCGCAGGAGGCCCATCGAAAGATTTCGCAAATCTGATTCTGAGTTTCAATTGACAGAATCTATCAACCTGAACGAATCATTCGATTATTCATTTCATCTGGCGCTAGCTAAAGTCGAGTGAAGATGTTCCACCCCGTCTTCACCCGCAGGAGCCAGCCATGAGCCAGTCCGATAACAACAGCCCCAAATGCCCGTATCACACCGCGCCGTCGCCTGCGGAAGGCGCCCAGCAGCAGCGCGAGCTGAGCACCACGCCGAAGCAGAAGCAGGGCGATGACCCGGTCACCCCGATGACCACGGCCTTCGGCGCGCCGGTGGTGGACAACCAGAACAGCAAGACCGCCGGCCCGCGCGGCCCGCTGCTGATGGAAGACGTGTGGCTGCTGGAAAAGCTGGCCAACCTCAACCGCGAGATCATTCCCGAGCGCCGCATGCACGCCAAGGGCTCGGGCGCGTTCGGTACCTTCACCGTCACCCACGACATCAGCAAGTACACCCGCGCCAAGCTGTTCGAGAAGGTCGGCAAGCAGACCGAGATGTTCGCCCGCTTCACCACCGTGGCCGGTGAGCGTGGCGCCGCCGACGCCGAGCGCGACATCCGCGGCTTCGCGCTGAAGTTCTACACCGAAGAAGGCAACTGGGACCTGGTCGGCAACAATACCCCTGTGTTCTTCCTGCGCGACCCGCGCAAGTTCGCCGACCTCAACAAGGCCGTGAAGCGCGACCCGCACACCAACCTGCGCAGCGCGCGCAACAACTGGGATTTCTGGACGCTGCTGCCCGAAGCCCTGCTGCAGGTGACCGTGGTGATGAGCGACAGCGGCATCCCGCGCAGCTTCCGCCACATGCACGGTTTCGGCTCGCACACCTACAGCTTCACCAATGCTGACAGCGAACGCTTCTGGGTGAAGTTCCACTTCGTCAGCCAGCAGGGCATCGAATCGCTGACCGACGCGCAGGCGCAGATCCTGGTCGGCCATGACCGCGAAAGCCACGGCCGCGACCTGTTCGCCGCGATCGAGAAGGGCGATTTCCCGAAGTGGAAGCTGTTCATCCAGGTCATGCCGGAGCTGGAGGCGGAAACCTATCGCGTGCATCCCTTCGACCTGACCAAGGTGTGGCCGAAGAGCGACTACCCGCTGATCGAAGTGGGCCAGTTCGAACTGAACCGCAACCCGGTCAACTGGTACCAGGACGTGGAGCAGTCGGCATTCGCACCGAGCAACCTGGTGCCGGGCATCGGCCCGTCGCCGGACAAGATGCTGCAGGCGCGCCTGTTCGCCTATTCCGATGCGCAGCGTTACCGCCTGGGCGTGAACCACCACCAGATTCCGGTGAACGCCGCACGCTGCCCGGTGCACAGCAACCACCGCGACGGTGCGATGCGCGTGGACGGCAACTACGGCGGCCTGCCGCACTACGAGCCGAACAGCTACGGCCAGTGGCAGGAACAGCCGCAGTACCGCGAGCCGCCGATGAAGATCCGCGGTGACGCCGACTTCTGGAATTTCCGTGAGGACGACGCCGACTACTTCAGCCAGCCCGGGGCCCTGTTCCGCAGCTACAACCAGGCACAGAAGGACCGCCTGTTCGCCAACACTGCCCGCGCCCTGGGCGATGCGCCGGACTTCATCAAGCAGCGCCACATCGACAACTGCAGCAAGGCCGACCCGGCCTATGGCGCTGGTGTTGCCGCGGCGCTGAAGGCGCTGGCCAGCCAGCCGTCGGATCCGTTCAAGCCGGCGCAGCCGGAAGCGGACTTCCCCACCGCGACCCCGGGCGCCGAAGACATCGAGCTCTGATCGCCCTGGCCCGTGAACAGCACGCCGCCTCCCCGTGAGGCGGCGTCGCCGTTTTAACGGTCCGCGTCGTATCGTCTGCACGCCCAAACCCAATCAAGGAGCCCCCTGATGAGCCTGACCGATGAACTTCTCTCCAAACTGCAGGGCGCGCCGCTGCAGCAGGTGTCGCAGCAGCTCGGCATCAGCGACACCCAGGCCTCCGGTGCGATCAGTGCCGCGCTGCCGGTGCTGATGGGCGCGCTGGGCAACAACGCCTCGCAGCCACAGGGCGCCCAGGCGCTGCTCGGCGCACTGCAGAACAACCACAGTGGGCTGGACCTGGGCAGCGTGCTCGGTTCGGTGCTGGGCGGCGGTGGCGGTGGTGCCGCAAGCGACGGTGCCGGCATCCTCGGCCACATCTTCGGCGGCAGCCAGCAGAAGGTGGAAACCGGCCTGGCCCAGGCCACCCAGCTCGACAGCGGCCGCACCAGCCAGCTGCTGCAGATCCTCGCCCCGATCGTGATGGCCTTCCTCGCCCAGCGCCTCGGCGGTGGCCAGGCCGATGCCGGCTCGCTCAGCCAGGCGCTGGGCCAGGAGAAGCAGCAGGTGCAGCAGCAGGGCGGTCTCGCCGGTGGTCTGCTTGGCAGCCTGCTGGACCAGGACGGCGATGGCCAGCTGGGTGTGGGCGACCTGCTGAAGCTGGGCGGCAACCTGCTCGGTGGCAAGCGCTGACCGAAGATGTCGCCGGGTATGGCTCGGCGCTATCGGGGCGTCGCGTTGATTGGTATCCGCCGAGCGCATGATCGGAATTTCAATGGGTAGCGCCGGGCCATGCCCGGCGTCTTACCGGTTGCCTGCCTTCAGCCGCTCCAGGATCGGCGCGAACACCGGTGCCTTCATCGAACGCGGCGGTGCCACGGTCTTCCCCTTCTCCTGCGCCTGCCAGTACGACCACGGCAGCGGCCCGTGGCCCAGCTCGTAGTCCATGCCATCCCAGCCATCCTCGCGGAAGGCGTAGAACGCCCAATGCACCTTCTCCTGCTCCAGCACCTGCAGCACATCCTGCAGGTAGCGCTGGCAGTCGGGCCAGCGCCGCATGCAACCGAACTCGCCCACCACAATGCGGTTGGCCCCCACGCCATGCGTCTTCGCCCAGTCCATCGGCTGCTGCAGGTAACTGCGCACACGCGTGGCATCCCAGCGTTCGCTGTGCTCGCCAAACGGCACCACGCCCGGGTAGAGATACGGCGTGGTGCGCTTCTGGTTTGGCGCGCTGGTGGCGGCATACGGCTCATACATGTGCACGCTGTACAGGAGTTTCGGGTCTGCCAGCGGCGCCGGCCAGTAGTTGAAACCGTCGGCAGCGGCGTACCAGCCGGCATCCAGCATCAACGGCATGTCCGCATCGACCGCGCGGATGCTGGCGATCAGTTCCGAATAGAAACGACGCAGATCGCGCGGCCCGTCCTGCACACCGGTGTACCACTGGCGCATGGCCTCTGCCGAAGCATGCTCGGCCAGGCCAGCACCGTATTCGGGAACCGGTTCGTTGATCAGGTTGTAGGCGGCCAGCGCGGGATGACCCTTCAATGCCGTGGCGAGGTCGTTCCAGAAGCGCCGCGCGGGAACGTGGTTGTCGAAGGATTGCCACAGGCGCGGGTCGACCTTGCCATCATTCTTCTGCTTCCAGCGCAGCAGGGGCAGCGACAGCGGCACCAGCACCACCTTCAGGCCCGCGGCATTAGCGTCATCCAGCGCGCGGCGCAGGGTCCCCACATCGGCCTGCACCAGCCCTTGGTAATCGTCGGCGTCGCCCATCAGGAAATCGCGGCCGCCGGCACTTTTCCACTTGTCCGGGCTCAGCCGTACCCAGGTCGCGCCGGTGTCACGCAACGCCTGGAAATAGGCACGGTCAGGTGGTGCTTCGTTGAAGCTGTTGCCACCGCGCTGCGGCATATCCCAGAAGGTGATGTCGGCGGCGGACGCCGGGACGGCAGTGGCGAGGGTCAGGCACAGCAGGCTGCGGCGCAGGCGCATTGCGATCTTCCATGAGAAGGAAGATCCAACCTGCGGGGCGCAAGCCGAACGGTAGCTGAGCGCGCGCGGCACAGCGCACGCCGCGCGGCCATGAACCGGTAGATACCAACCTTGCTTGGCAGCCAGGCACAACGCCCACCAAGGTGGGCAACTACCGTCAAAGCGCGTCCAGGTCACCCAGCGCGCGGATCAACCGACGTGCGCGCTTGTCAGGCTTGTGCTCCGGCGGCTGGAACCCGTCGCGTGCGGCGATGCGCAGCGCACGCTGCTCGGCACGACGCGCCTTCGAGGCCTCGCTCTCGGCATACAGCTGCTGCGCCGCCGGGGCCGGTCCGCGCTGGTCGCTCAGGCCCAGCACCTGGATCTCGAAATGCTCCTCGCCACGATCCACCTGCAGCTGCTCGCCCACGCGCACCGCGCGCGAGGATTTCGGACGCTGGCCGGCGACGCTGACCTTGCCGGTTTCGATGGCCTGCTTGGCTAGGCTGCGGGTCTTGAAGAAGCGGGCCGCCCACAGCCAGATGTCCAGGCGGACACTGGGCGACAGCGGGGAAAGTTCATGCATCGATCTGGACTACTCCGGTGGCTTGTTCAGAGGGCGCGGATGGTCGGGGTCGGTCCGGCAGCCGGTGCCGCCGATCAGCGTCGGCACACCCGCGGACAGATCCTGGCGCTGGCTGCCGACCAGGCACTCGGGGCGGTCGGTCGGCCGCACCTGGGTATCGCCCAGCCGGTCACCTGTCGAACATGCGGCCAGTGCGGCGCCGATCAAGGCCAGCGCCAGAGCCCGCGTCACCTGCAGTCGTTGATGCATTGCCACATCCCGCAAACCGGCTTGGTGCTAGTGTGCGCCTCCCGGGATTCGATCACCACTCCATGGCCAAAGCGCCGCTTGACCTGACCTCCGGCCCGATCGGCCGCAATCTCCTGTTGTTTTCCCTGCCGATCCTGGCGGGCAACATCGCGCAGTCGCTGAACGGATCGGTGAATGCGGTCTGGGTCGGGCGCTTCCTCGGCGAGGCGGCGCTGACCGCCACCGCGAACGCCAACAACATCATGTTCTTCCTGATTGGCTCGGTGTTCGGCTTCGGCATGGCCTCGACCATCCTGATCGGCCAGGCGATCGGCGCGCGCGACATCGCGCAGGCGCGGCGCGTAGTCGGCACCAGCGCCACCTTCTTCATCGGCCTGTCGGTGATCATCGCCATTGCCGGTTGGTTCATGGCGCACCCCTTGCTGGCGGCAATGGGTACGCCAGCTGCCTCGCTGCCGCTGGCCGAGGCCTACCTGCGGATCATCTTCCTGGCGATGCCGACGCTGTATGCGTTCGCCTTCCTCACCGCCGCGCTGCGTGGTGCCGGCGATTCGCGCACGCCGTTCCGCTTCCTGATGGTCTCGGTGGCGCTGGACATCGTGCTGAACCCGGTGCTGATCTTCGGCATGGGGCCGTTCCCCGCGCTCGGCATTGCCGGTTCGGCCTGGGCCACCCTGGTCGCGCAGACGCTCTCGCTGGCCGGCCTGCTGCTGTACATGCGGCACAAACGCCACACGCTGTGGCTGGGCCGCGCCGACATGCGCCTGTTCAAGCTCGACCTGACCATCCTCAAGGCACTGGTGCTCAAGGGCGTGCCGATGGGCCTGCAGATGGTGTTGATCTCGCTGTCGGTGATCCTGCTGATGACCATGGTCAACCAGTACGGCACCGATACCGGCGCCGGTTATGGCGCCGCGCTGCAGCTGTGGAACTACCTGCAGATGCCGGCGATGGCGATCGGTGCAGCGTGCTCGTCGATGGCCGCACAGAACGTCGGTGCGCAGCGCTGGGACCGTGTACGCGGCACTGCGCGCCAGGGCGTGCTGTTCAACTTCCTGCTGACCGGCGCACTGATCCTGCCGCTGGTGGTGTTCGACCGGCAGCTGCTGGCGCTGTTCCTGCCTCCGGCCAGCCAGGCGCTGGACATCGCCCGCCACCTCAATCACGTGGTGATCGGCTCGTTCCTGTTCTTCGGTGTCAGCTTCGTCATCTCCGGCGTGGTGCGCTCCACTGGCGCGGTGATTCCGCCGCTGCTGATCCTGGCCGGTTCGCTGTGGGGCGTGCGCGTGCCGTTCGCCGAACTGCTGCAGCCGTACTGGGGCGCCGATGCGATCTGGTGGAGCTTCCCGGTCAGCTCGTTCGTGTCGATGCTGCTGTCGCTGGCGTATTACCGCTGGGGTGGCTGGCGCAAGGCGAAGATGATCGGCAAGCCCTCCCACGCCGAGGAACTGGCCACGCCGTCGGAGATTCCGGCTTGTCCGCCGTCGCCGGTGGCCGATCCGGACGCCGCGCTGGATGCCACTCCGCCGCGGTGAGGTGGGTGCGAACCGTTGGCCCGCACAGGCATAGCCCCCCAGCCGAGCGTGGGCTCGGCTCTACAGGAAGCGGTCAGCGTTTCTTCTTTGCGGCGTTGAACTTCGCGGCTTCCCGCAACAACGCCTTCAACGCCGCGGCATTGGGCATCGCACCTTCATGGATGTCGATCGCACGCCGCGTGTTGCCATCCAGGCTGGCGTTGAACAGGCCCTTCGGATCGGCCAGCGCCGCACCGTTGGCGAAGGTGAGCTTCACCGCCTGCTTGTAGGTCTCGCCGGTGCACAGGATGCCGTTGTGCTCCCACACCGGCGTGCCACGCCACTTCCAGGTTTCCTGCACGTCAGGCAACGCCTCATGGATCAATGCACGCACGCGGGCCAGCGTTTCGCCGCGCCAGTCGCCCAGCTCGGCGATGCGCGCATCGATCAGTTCAGCCGCCGTGGTTCCGGCGTCGTCAGGGTTCGGCGCGTACGTGGTCATCAGCGGTTCTCGTCGGCAAGGAGATCGTAACGGTGGACTTACATGCGTTCTCCAGGCAATGCGGCCGCCTGGCGCACCCAGTCGAGGAACTGTGCCTCATCCCGCACGCCATCCTGCTCAATGTGCAGGTAACGCGTATCGGCACTTTTGGACGGCTCCGGCGGCACCGGCCTCAGCGCGGCGCCGCGGAAGAACGCGACCTTTATGTAGCGGGTGAAGCAATGGAAGCTGAGGAACCAGCCTTCGCCCCTGGCCACCGAGTACATCGGCGAGTTCCACTTCACCGCCTTGTGCACGCCGGGTACGGCCTGTTCGATCAGCGCATCCAGCTGTTCGCCGATCGGACGTTTCCAGTCCGGCATGGCGGCAATGTAGGCCTGCACCGGGGCATTGCCCTCGCCCTTGGCGATCTGCGGGTTGCCGCCGGACAGCAGTGTTGGGGCGGCGGAGGGTGCGGATCGCTTGGCGGGCATCGCACGGCACGTCCATCGGGATGATGCCGGCAGCCTAGCGCGACGCGCGCCTGCTGGTCACGGCGCGGTGCGCCATCAGCTCAGTCCGCCTGCCGCGCGCGGAACTGTCGCCAGTCCGGCAGCTTGCAGTGGCGGCGCAGCGAGCGCATCAGGGCCGCCATCACCACGCCGAACAGCGCACCAGCCAACAGCCCGGCGACCAGCAACAGCGCCAGCGGGCGCTCGCTGCCCTGCCACAGCATCAGCCACATCAGCGCGGTCCAGAACAGCCCGAACAGCAGGCCCTGCACCAGCGCGTTGGTGCTGAAGCCGGCCAGGATCGGCGGCGGCAGTGCGATGCCCATGCGCCAGAGCAGGCGGTGCAGTAACGGTGCCGACTGCACACGCGCCAGCCCCTTGCCGTCGAGGAAGCGCAACGCCGACTGGATCACGGCGGGATAGCGCGGGTTGATGTCGTTCATCACCTGATCGTGGCCGATGCGATGCCGGAAACGCAAACGGCCACCCGAAGGTGGCCGTCGCGGCAACAACCGAAGTTGTTTATCAGGCCTTGTCGGCCAGACGGGCAGCCTTGGCGGCAGCAGCGGCAGCCAGGTCTTCCTTGATGCGGGCAGCCTTGCCTTCCAGGCCGCGCAGGTAGTACAGCTTGCCGGCGCGGACCTTACCACGACGCTTCACTTCGACCGAGTCGATGATGGCGCTGTGGGTCTGGAAAACGCGCTCGACGCCGTAGCCGTGCGAGATCTTGCGGACGGTGAACGAGGAGTTCAGGCCGGCGTTCTTGGTGGCGATGACAACGCCTTCGTAGGCCTGCACGCGTTCGCGGCTGCCTTCCTTCACCTTCACGTTGACGACAACGGTGTCGCCCTGGCTGAACTTCGGCAGTTCACGGGTGATCTGGGCGGATTCGAATTCCGCGACGATGGACTTGTTCAGCTTGCTCATGGGTTACACCGATTCTTGTTCGGGTGGGCGTGTCGTGTCGACAACGTAGGCTCATGCAGTCACCGGACTGTGCTGCACGTTTGTTGTGGGTACTGCGCGCGCCGGCCGGGGCTGGCGGTAATTGGCCATGATAGCCGATAAAGCCGACCCTGCGCTAGGGGCTGGCCTTCTGTTTCCGGGCCTGGCGGCCCTGTTCCAGCAGTTTGCGGTCAGCCTTGCCCAGCGCCTGTTCATCCAGCAGCTCCGGGCGCCGTTGGGCGGTACGGACCAGCGACTGCTGGCGGCGCCAGGCGGCGATGGCCGCATGGTTGCCCGAGCGCAGCACGTCCGGCACGTCGCCCAGAGGGTGCTGGGCCGGCTGGCTGTAATGCGGGCAGTCGAGCAGGCCGAGGTCGCCCTCGAAGCTGTCCTGGGCCGCTGATTCAGCGTCATTCAGGGCCCCGTCCTGCAGGCGAGCCACGGCGTCGATGATCACCGCCGCGCCCAGCTCGCCACCGGACAGCACGTAGTCGCCGAGGGAAATCTCCTCGTCGACATTGGCCTCCAGGAATCGCTCGTCGATGCCCTCATAGCGGCCGCAGAGCAGGACCATGCGCGGCAATGCCGCCAGCTCCCGCACCTTGGCCTGGGTCAACGGCGCCCCCTGCGGGCTGAGGTAGATCACCCGCGCCGGGGTCGGATCAGCATCGCGGATCGCCTGCAGGCAGGCCTGCAGCGGCTCGATCAGCATCACCATGCCCGGGCCACCACCGAACGGACGGTCGTCTACCCGGCGGTAGTTGCCTTCGGCGTAATCACGGGGATTCCAGCCATGCAGGCTGAACAACCCCTTCTCCTGCGCGCGCCCGACCACGCCCAGTCCGGCGGACTGGGCGAGGAACTCGGGGAACAGGGTGATGACGTCGAAACGCATGCTCACACTCAGAACTCGGGATCCCAGTCGACCACGATCAGGTTGGCCTCGAAGTCGACCGATTTGACGAAGTCCGGCTGCACGAACGGAATCATCCGCTCGCGGTCACCACGGACCACCACCACGTCGTTGGCGCCGGTGCTGAACAGGTGCGAGACCTGGCCCAGGGCAACGCCCTCGGTGGTCTTCACGTCCAGGCCTTCCAGGTCCACCCAGTAATACTCATCGGGCTTCGGCGGCGGCAAGGCACTGCGGGCCACGTAGATCTCGGTGCCGCGCATCGCTTCGACCGCATCACGGTCCTCGACACCGGGGAAACGGGCGACCAGGTGCTTGCCGCTATCGCGGCCACGCACACCTTCAATCGTGGTTTCCACGCCGGACGGGCTGCGCACGATCCACGGCTGGTAACGGAAAATGGCGGAACGTGGCTCGGTCCAGGACTCGAGCTTGATCTCGCCGCGCACACCAAAAGCGCCGACAACCCTGCCCAGCAGGATGCGGCGCTCGATATCTTTCATCTGCTTCAACCAAGAGGGCCACGCCGAAGCGTGGCCCGTCAGGATCAGGCCGCAGCGGCCTGGGACTTGGTCGCTTCCTTGATCAGGTTGCGGACCTTGTCGGTCGGCTGGGCGCCGTTCTTGACCCAATGGTCAACGCGGGCCAGGTCCAGCTCGATGCGCTTCTCGGCGCCCTGGGCGACCGGGTTGTAGAAGCCAACGCGCTCGATGTTGCGGCCGTCGCGCGCGCTGCGCACGTCGGTCACGATGATGTGGTAGAACGGACGCTTCTTGGCGCCGCCGCGGGTCAGTCGAATCTTGACCATGGTGTTTTTCCTATTGCCCAGTCGCCAGGATGGCGAGGTAAGCGGGCGATTATAGCGGCAGAGCACGACCGAGCCAACCCCGAGGGCTCACCTGGGGTCAGATCCCTTTTACCGCGCAAGAGGGATCTGCCCCCAGTCCCTGCCAAGCCACCGCCGCCAGCACCGCCCTGCCCTGTTCAGCCAGGGCCAGGGAATCCGGCAGGGCATGCCCGTCGATCGCCTCCAGCGCCCACAGGCCGCTGGCGTTGCAGGCAAAAGCGGCCTTCACACTGCCCAGTTCAGCCAGCGCCAACGGCCGCGTCAACTGTGCGCCGGGCCAATGCTGCTTCAGCAACGTTTCGGCGGTCCCGCGCAGCGCCGGCGCCTGCGCCCAGAGCAGCCGTTCACCATCGTGCACGGCCAGGTTCCAGGTACTGCCTTCACTCACGTCGCCATCGGCGGTCACGAACAGCACATCGTCGAATCCTTCCGCCATCGCCGCGCGACGCTCGGCGAACAGGCCGAAGGTGCCCACATGCTTGATCTGCGGCAGTTCACGCTGCCAGGTCACGCTGCGCACACGCTTGGGGGCGGTCAGCGTCACCGGCGCGGACACCGCCACCAACGCGTCCACCGGCACGGCAACCAGCGGATTGCGGAAATCGAAGCGGCGCGAGTACACCGTCACCCGCAGCGAGGCATCGGCGAGGCCGGCCTGCTGCAGCGCCTGCGCCATCCAGCCCCGTACCTGCGCCGTATCCAGTTCGCTGCCGAACAGCTCACGCGTCGCCTGCGACAGCCGCGCCAGATGCAGCTCCAGCCCCTGCACGGCACCGCCCCGCACCTGCAGCGAGGTGAAGTGGCCATAGTTGACCAGCGCCGGCAGCAGATCCTCCACCTGCGCCGGTTGGCCGTTGCAGGTCAGCGTCATCGCAGCAGTGCCTGCGCCTGGTTCCACATGTCTCGCAGCACGTCGGCGGCCGGTTGCGCCGGTGCCATCCACGCCGACTGCCCGGCCCAGGCCTGCATCGCCGCCAGGCGGTTTTCCTGCACGGCCTGTTTGCGCATCGGCGCGGTCAGCCCGCGCTGAACCGGATACGGACGCGGCGCTGGGGCACCCTCCGCGGCGGCGGCACGCACATACGGCGTGGCCAGTCCACGCCCCAGACGACCACTGAAGGCACGGGTCGGCCAGGTGTCTTCGGGTTCGCTGGCGGCCAGCCCATCGGCCCATGCCGATGCAATCGCCGCTTCCGGCGTGCGCAGGAAGGCGGTGCCGATCTGCACAGCGCTGGCCCCCAGGGTGAGTGCGGCAACGATGCCACGGCCATCGGCGATGCCACCGGCGGCAATCACCGGAATCTGCAGGTGGTCGGCCAGGCGTGGCAACAGCGCGAACAGGCCGACCAGCTGGCGCTCGGCCATCGCCGGATCGAATGAACCACGATGGCCGCCCGCTTCCACACCCTGCGCCACCACGGCATCGGCACCGGCATCCTGGGCGGCGCGTGCTTCAGACAACGTGGTCGCGCACGCGATCCAGGCGATGCCAGCGTCCTTCAGTTGCTGCACGTGGCGCGGCAACAGCACGCCCATGATGGTCGAGGCGACCGCCGGGCGCGCGGCCAGCAGCGCGGCGAACTGTTCTTCGAAGTCGGCGGGCGTGGCGTCGGCGGCGCTGGCCGGCACGTCCGGGCCCCACTGCGCGAGGAAGGCGCGACTGGCCGCTTCGGCGGCAACGTCACGGGTCGGTTCGGGATCCGGCACCCACAGGTTCACCTGCGCCGGACCGCTGGAGGCCGCGCGGAAGTCGTCCATCCAGCGACCGATATCGGCCGAAGACGACAGCACCGCGCCCATCGCGCCCATACTGCCGGCGTTGGCCAGCGCCGCTGACAACGGCACCGGACAGGCGCCGGCCATCGGTGCCAGCAGGATCGGAACGGAAACGCCAAAGCGCCGGCAGAACGCCTCGACGCGGGAAGATACAGCGGAACTCTGCATGACGGCCCATCGTTTCGGACAGGCCCCCATGGTGCGCGCAGGATGGGGGTAGAGTCGAGCTTGCTCGACTGCACCTCGCTCTACGTAGCGTCGAGCTTGCTCGACTGGACCACCAACAGCAGTCGAGCAAGCTCGACGCTACGCAGGCCGCGCCGACCACGGCGCGCGCCCACGCATCAACGCATCAACGGAACGGCATGCCACGGCCGCCCATGGCACCCATCATGCCCTTCATGCTGCGCAGCATGCCCTTCATGCCGCCGCCGGCCATCTTGCTCATCATCTTTTCCATCTGCATGTACTGCTTCATCAGCTTGTTGACGTCAGCCGGAGTCACGCCCGAGCCCTTGGCAATGCGCGCGCGGCGCGAGCCGTTGAGCAGGTTCGGGTTGCGCCGTTCCTTCTTGGTCATCGAGTTGATGATGGCAATCATGCGCGGCACTTCCTTGCCCTGGCTGACCTGCTGCTTCAGATGATCGGGGATGTTGCCCAGGCCCGGCAGCTTGTCCATCAGGCCGCCGATGCCGCCCATGTTCTGCATCTGCTCCAGCTGGTCACGCATGTCGTTGAGGTCGAACTTCTTGCCCTTGGCGACCTTCTCGGCCAGCTTGGCAGCCTTGTCCTTGTCGACCTGCTGCTCGACCTGCTCGACCAGCGACAGCACGTCGCCCATGTCGAGGATGCGGCTGGCGATACGGTCCGGGTGGAACACGTCCAGACCTTCCGGCTTTTCGCTGACACCGACGAACTTGATCGGCTTGCCGGTGATGTAGCGCACGCTCAGCGCGGCACCACCACGGGCGTCACCGTCGGTCTTGGTCAGCACCACGCCAGTCAGCGGCAGGGCGTCGCCGAAGGCCTTGGCGGTATTGGCCGCGTCCTGGCCAGTCATGGCGTCGACCACGAACAGGGTTTCGGCCGGGTTCACCGCCGCGTGCAGGGCCTTGATCTCGGCCATCATCGCTTCGTCGATGGCCAGGCGGCCGGCGGTATCGACCAGCAGCACATCGACGAACGACTTGCGTGCATCGTCGATGGCGGCGCGGACGATGGCTTCCGGCTTCTGGTCGGCGCTGGACGGGAAGAACAGCACGCCGACCTGCTCGGCCAGGGTTTTCAGCTGCTCGATCGCAGCCGGACGGTAAACGTCGGCCGAGACCACCATCACCTTCTTCTTGCGCTTTTCCTTCAGGTGCTTGGCCAGCTTGCCCACCGTGGTGGTCTTGCCGGCGCCCTGCAGGCCCGCCATCAGGATGATGGCCGGAGCGGGCACATTGAGGTTCAGATCGCTGGCTTCGGCGCCCATCACCGCGGTCAGCTCGTCGCGCACGACCTTGATCAGGGCCTGGCCCGGGGTCAGCGACTTCAGCACTTCCTGGCCGACCGCGCGCACCTTGATGCGCTCGATCAGGGCCTGCACCACCGGCAGCGCAACGTCGGCTTCGAGCAGCGCGATGCGGACCTCACGGGTCGCCTCGCGGATGTTCTCCTCGGTCAGGCGGCCGCGGCCACGCAGGCGCTCGATGGTGCCGGAAAGGCGCTGGGTCAGGGACTCGAACATGCGGCGCAACCTGTCTGAAAGCGGGGGACAATAAGGCCGACAGTATAACGGGTCCGGCTGTCTCCCCGGACTGCGACCACGGGGCCGTCGCCACCACCGCAGGGGTATGCGAAACTGCAACGATGACAATCGTTCTCATCGCCGTCCTGCTCTACCTGGCCGCCAGTGCTCTGCTGGTGCGCGCGCTCGGCCGCGATGAAAGCACCGGCTCCCCCACCTGGCTGTGGCCGGCCCTGCCGGCGATGCTGCTGCATGGCGGCTACCACGTGATGGTGGCGATGCGCACCAACGGCGGGCCGGACATGCACTTCTTCGCCGCGCTGTCGCTGGTCGGCCTGGGCATGGCCTGGTTGACCTCGCTGGTCGGCGCACGCGGGCGGATGTCGGCGTTGGGCGTGGTGGTGTTCCCGCTGGCCGCGGTGCTGCTGCTGGCCTACCACGGCTACGGCCACGAACCGAGCAAGGTGCTGGGCTGGCGCCTGGCCAGCCACGCCTGGCTGGCCCTGCTGGCCTACGCCACGCTGAGCATCGCCGCACTGCTGGCGATCATGCTGTGGCTGCAGGAACGCGCACTGCGCCGCCGTGAGTTCCGCCCATGGCTGCGGGCGCTGCCGCCGCTGGCCGACCTGGAATCACTGCTGTTCCGGGTGATCACCGTCGGCTTCGCGCTGCTGACCCTGACCCTGGTCACCGGCGTGCTGTTCGTCGACGATCTGCTGGCACAGAAGCTGGTGCACAAGACGGTGCTGAGCGTGCTGTCGTGGATCGTGTTCGGCGTGCTGCTGATCGGCCGCCGCCGCTACGGCTGGCGCGGCATGAAGGCGGTGCACTGGACGCTGGCGGCGATGCTGTTGCTGCTGCTGGCCTTCTTCGGCAGCCAGTTCGTGATCGAACTGGTGTTCGGGCACACGCGATAGAAGCGTGCCGACCAACGGTCGGCACCCACCGGCGCTACCGTCAAGGCTGTGCCAGGATCTTCCGCACCGAACGGCCGCTGTTGGTGAGGATGTCATCGACCTGCCAGCAGCCCTGCCCCTGGCGCACCATCGGCAGGCGGGTCACGTAGGCCTTCTTCCATACCGAATAGCGCATCTCGACCTGGCCGGCGGTGGCCGAAGCCTCTTTCCAGCTGTAACGCACCGGGGCTTCGATGTCGCCGTCCTGCGCATCCAGCCACGGATCGGAATCGATCGTGCAGATGCCCTCTTCGCGCTGCTGGCAGGCGCGCTCGCCACGCAGTGCCTTGCCGAAGGCCGGGCTGACCAGCGCGGCCGGCGGCTCCAGCAGATCACCGTTACCGGTCGTCGCTTCGTAGAAGGCACGGGCTACAGCCACTGGCTCCTGGCAGGCCGGCGCGGCCTGCACGATGGGGGCCAGCAGCAGCCCGGCGATCACGAACATCCCTGTCCTGCGCATATCGCGTTCCTTGGTGATGATGATTCGTTGTAGAGCCGAGCCCATGCTCGGCTGATTATCCGCATGAGCCGAGCACAGGCTCGGCTCTACATGAGCCTGGAGCTTACAACCCGTAACGCTCGATCACGTCCAGATGTGGCTGGCGATCCTGGTCGCAGGCTTCGGCCAGCCGCAGCCAGCAGTGCGGGTGCGGCCACTTCGCGGTTTCCTGCTGCAGGAAGCGGTGCAGCGCCAGCGGCGCATGGTCCTGCGGCTGGGCAACCGTGAACAGCAGGCCCGGCAGCGTGCCCTCCTCCATGTCTGGGTCGGTGACCGTGTAGTCCGGGCGGCTGTGCGACCACACCTTCCAGCCCTGCGCCTCGGCGGCTTCGACGAAGGCATTCCACGCCTCTTCGCCCGGGTGCGCGCCGTCGATCAGCCAACTGCGGGCGAAGCCACCGCGCTCCAGTACATGCACCTGCGCATAGGTCGGGATGAAATGCTCGCGCGCTTCCTCTTCTTCCGGCGCCGGATGTACCAACGCAGCATCGAACACCACCCAGTCGCCCACCTGCTGCGCACGGTTGGCCGGCGCGTTTTCGACGATGCGTGCGGTGACCGGGCCACTGCGGCGTGCGTAGTATTCCATCGGCTCGCCGTTCTCTTCGCTGCGGATGATCACCCAGCCCCAGGGTTCCTCGACCACGCCCTCCTGGCTGGACAGCTCCATGCCGATCGCGGCCGCCGAGCGGCGCACCGCATCCCAGTCGCGTGCCGCGCTGGCCGCACTCATGTGGTCCCAATGCGCGGCATTCGGTTCTTCCAGCAGCTCCACCAGCTGCGCATAGCAGGCCTGTGCTTCACTGAAGCGGCCGGTTTCCATGTACATGCGCGCCAGCGTGCCACGCGCGCCGTGCGAGCCCGGAGACAGCTCCAGAAGCGATCGGGCCGCCTGCTCCAGGGCCGGCCAATCGGACACGCGACGGGCACGCTGCACTTCGCACCAATGCGCGAATACCGGCACGCTGCCACGGTAGACCCCGGCCAGCTGGCGCAGGCCCTCGTCGTCGCCCTGCTCGGTCAGCCAGCGCATCAGCGTGTAGGCCGCAGGACCGTCTTCCTGCGTATGCGCGCGCACGAAACGCCACAGCAATGCGCGCGCTTCGGCCTGTGCGCCACAGGCGCTCAAGGCGGAGGCAGCCATCTCGGCCAGCGCCTCGTCATCGGGTCGCTGTTCGTGCGCCTGCAGCAGCCACTGCGCCTCACGCTCCGGATCGCGCGACTGGTTCTGCTCGCCCTGCGCGTCCAGCCAGGCCAGCAGTTCCGACGCCGGCACCGGCAGCGGTGCGACATCCGGCAAGGCATCGATGCGCGCGGCCAAGCCGGCCACCAGCGCTGCCGCACCACGGTCCTGGCGCAGCTGCGCCAGATGGGTACGCGCCAGTTCCAGCTGGCGCAGCGCCACCCAGCGTGCGCCACGCTGCAGGGCCAGCTCCAGGCTCAGCGCAGCGACTTCAATCAGCAGGCGGTGCGAACCAACCTCGGCAAAGTGTTCGATGATGGTGTTGAAGCGCGTGCCCAGATCCCAGGTATTGCGCGTTGGATCGCGCCGGCACAGCGCTGCGGCGGTGTTCGCCCACAGCCGCCAGTAGGTAGGCGTCAGCTCGCTCCACGGCACCAGCTGCTGCACGGCCTCTTCGTCGCGGCCCAGCTGGGCCAGCGCCCACGCCTTGGACAGGCGGCGCGGCACCGTACAGTTGGCCGGCTCGTACTCGCCCGACGCGGCCACTTCGGCCTCGCGCTTCTCGATCAGCACCAGCGCTTCTTCGGCGCGGCCCATGCCCAGCAGGATCTTGATCTGCATCTCCGGGAAGCTGTCGAACACTTCCTTGCCGCAGGCCTCGATCGCATCCGACTGCACCTGCAGGTAGTCCAGCGCGTCCTGGCCGCGGCCATCGTCAAGCAGGGCATCTGCCTTCTCGCAGCTCAGGCACTGGAAGCAGGCCCAGCTCGGATCGATGCGACCCAGCGTTTCGTCGCAGACCTCGATGCGCTCGGGCACCCAGCCCGGGCCATCGATGTTGCCGTAGCAGGCCGCCAGATCCTGGGTCACGCAGATCGACTGCGGGCACTCCAGCGTGTCCTCACGATGCGCACGCTCGAACAGCGCCACGGCTTCGCCCAGCGCGCTCTCGCCTTCGACGCGGTTGCCGACGCGGTTGCGCAGCGCCCAGTGGCCGACGTAGACGTCGACCCACGGGTTATCCAGCGCCTTGCCCAGCGCACGCGCTTCGGGCAGCAGCGCGTCGACGCGGTCGACACGCAATTCGCTCACCTCGTCAGCGAGGCGGTTCAGCAGATGCGCGTTCTGCGCTTGGCCGGCCTGGCGCAGGTCACCCTGCAGCTTTTCGACCCAGTTCCAGATGTCCATGGGGTAAGTGCTCCTGTCTAGCGAAGGCTGGATGAGAGATTGCGGTGCTCAGCGCAGCATCTGCTGCAGGGCACCGGCGATATCGGTAAAGGCACCGTTGAGATCCGGGCCGGGCGTGGCGGTCGCGCGGGCCAGCGGACGGCCCTGCGCGGCGACGATGATCTTCAGCGAGCGCAGCAGACGAGCGGCGGCTTCGGCCTGCGGATGGCCCTCGCGTTGGGCGCGCAGCAGCGCCTGCACCGCCGGGTTGTCGAGGTTGAGGTACAGCCGCGAGGGTGCACGTGATTCGATGCGTGCGGTGAACTGCCGCGCCAGGCGCAGCGCAGCCATCGAAACGCGCTTGTCGTTCTCATCGTCTTCCAGGCGCTGCTTCAGCTCGGCCTCGCGGTCGGGCACCACCACCACCGGCAGCGACTCGGGGCTGAAGCGTGCCGGCAGCAGCTGTTCGCCGTCACCCAGCTGCTCGCCCAGCCATGCCAGCTGCGCCTCGTCGAGGCTGTCGTCGCTGCGGAACAGCGCGCGATTGCCCTGTTCGGTACCGAGTTCAACCAGACGCAGGCCCTTGGCCTGGGCCCAGCGACGCAGGAACGGCACCACTGCATAGCGATGGCCATGCGCGACCGGCACGCCCATCGCGCGGAACAGCATTTCCTCGAAGCCGCCGCCGTTGTCGAGGATCACGTGCACGGCACCGCGTGCGGGCAGCGCACTGGCAGGCAGGTCGCCCTGCGAGGTCGGCACGCGCACGTGTTCCAGCAGCAGGTCGAACAGGCGGTCATCGCATAGCGCTGCACCCAGCAGGGCCTCGTTGTGGCGGGTCAGTACCCGCCGCCAGGCTTCCGGCTGCTGCCGCGCGACGTCGGCCAGGCCGTCGATCAGCGCCTCCAACAAGGCATGCTGCACGGCGCGGTACTGGTCGTCGCGCTGCAGGTCTTCGCGGCTGGCGGTAGGCGTGAGCCGGGAGGATTCGATCACCCCGCCAATGAAACCGGCCCATGGTGGCAGCAGGTCGCGGGCGTCGTCATCCAGCAGCATGCCGCGCACGAACACCGACAGGTTGCGATTGTCGCTGGTGCCGTAGGTGGCACCATCCTGCACCCACAGCAGGCCGGTCGCATCGCTGCTGCCATCGGCACGCAACGGCACGGTGACGATCGGCTCGAAATCGTGCTCGAAGCGCGCGGCGAACTGTAGCGCCTGGCGACGCGCCTGCACCGGATGCAAAGCGACGTCGCCTTGGCTGCGCCACGGCGGCGGCTCGGGGTTGAGCGCTTCGGCTGCGGCACCGATGAAGATCGGCTCGGACAGCAGCGCACAGTACCGGCCCAGTACCTCGTGCAGGCGCGCCTCGTTGGCCAGCGGCAGGAAATCCGGATGCAGTTCCAGCTCCACCTCGGTGCCGACCGCGCGCGCCGGCATTTCACTGACGGTGTACTGTTCGGCGTTGCTGGACACGTACAGATGGCCCAGATCCGGCGTCTGGTACGAGGTGGTACGCACGCTGACCCGGCGCGCCAGCACGAAGGCCGACAGGAAACCGAGGCCAAACATGCCGATCAGGCCTTCGTCATCTTCGCCGCCCTGGCGCAGGCCACGGGTGTAGCCGACGCCGACGGTGGCCAGGTAATCATGGATCTCCTGCCGGGTCAGGCCAGCACCGGTGTCGGTGATGCGCAACACGCCGGCACCGGCATCGACCTGCACCGAGATGCGTGAAGGCACTTCAACGCCGGGTTGTTCGATGCGGCGGCGGATGATCGAGTCGTGCGCGTTCTGCACCAGCTCACGCAGCGCCACCACGGGGGTGGAATACAGGTGCTTGCCCAGCACCGTCATCAGTCCATTGAGATCGACCCCGGCGCGACGGATTTCGGCGTTGGGGGCGGTGAGCGCGGTGTCCTGCATGTAATCGTTTACTCCTGGGCACGGAAAGACGCCAGAGGGCGCCTTCGTCGAGCGGGAAAAACTAGCACAGTGAAGCTGACCGTTACTGCATTGGACATGTGTAGACCCGAACCAATTGCTCGGCTGCTCCTCGCTCTTTGTAGAGTCGAGCCATGCACGACTGCTGTTCGACCACCCGTCGTGCATGGCTCGACTCTACAAAAGGCAGCCGGGCGTGGGCTCGGCTCTACAGGGCCGGCATCACGCCGCGTCGATGGCCTCGGACAGCCGCTCCACCGCGATCACTTCCATACCCTTCACCGAACCGCCCTTGGGCGCATTGGCCTTGGGCACGATGGCGCGCTTGAAGCCGTGGGTGGCGGCCTCGCGCAGGCGGTCTTCGCCATTGGGCACCGGGCGGATCTCGCCGGACAGACCGACTTCGCCGAAGGCGATGGTCTTCTCCGCCAGCGGTCGGTCCTGCAGCGAGGACAATACCGCCAGCAGCACCGGCAGATCGGCTGCGGTTTCCTGCACGCGGATGCCACCGACCACGTTGACGAACACGTCCTGGTCGCCGACCAGTACGCCGCCGTGGCGATGCAGCACCGCCAGCAGCATGGCCAAGCGGTTCTGTTCCAGGCCGACCGCGACACGGCGCGGGTTCGACAGCGGCGACGCATCGACCAGTGCCTGTACCTCCACCAGCAGCGGCCGCGTGCCCTCGCGGGTGACCATCACGCAGCTTCCCGGCTGATGGGTGCTGCCGCCGGACAGGAAGATCGCCGAGGGGTTGGAGACCTCCTTCAGGCCCTTGTCGCCCATCGCGAACACACCCAGTTCGTTGACCGCACCGAAGCGGTTCTTGAAGGCGCGCAGCAGACGGAAGCGGCTACCGCTCTCGCCTTCGAAATACAGCACCGCATCGACCATGTGCTCCAGCACGCGCGGGCCGGCGATGCCGCCCTCCTTGGTCACGTGACCGACCAGGAACACGGCGGTGCCGGTCTCCTTGGCGAAACGCACCAGCCGCGCCGCACTCTCGCGCACCTGGCTGACCGAACCCGGCGCGGCGGTCAGGCTCTCGGTCCACAGGGTCTGCACCGAGTCGGCCACGATCAGCCGCGGGCCGGCCTTGGACGCATGCTGCAGGATCGACTCGACCCCGGTCTCGGCCAGTGCATTGACGCCATCCAGCGGCAGCTCCAGGCGATGCGCGCGGCCGGCCACCTGGGCCAGCGACTCCTCGCCGGTGACGTAAAGCACCGGCAGTTCGGCCGCCATCTTCGCCACTGCCTGCAGCAGCAGGGTCGACTTGCCGATGCCGGGGTCGCCGCCGACCAGCACCACCGCGCCCTCGACCAGGCCACCGCCCAGCACGCGGTCGAACTCGCCGATGCCGGTCGAGACCCGACGATGCTCGGTCTGCTCCACATCCTTGAGGGCGGTGATCTTCGGCGGGTCGATCTTGCCGGCCCAGCCGGCCCGGCGCGACGCCGGCGCCTTGGCCGCCGCGGCACTTTCCAGCACGATTTCCGACAGCGAGTTCCAGGCGTTGCACTCGGTGCATTGGCCCTGCCACTTGCTGAATTCGGCGCCGCATTCATTGCAGACGTAGGCGGTGCGGGCTTTTGCCATTGGATGATTTCCAGCAACGGGAACAGGCGTGGCAGGATAGCCGAGCCGGGTCGCAGGTGCTGCGACCGCTCAAGTCCTGCCCGCCCGCGCCGATAGGGGTCGCGGGCGTGCGCCTTGCGGGCGCCCCTCCCTCTCCCTCTGGATTCAACATGACTGGCAGTTACAGTCAGAGCCTGGTCGCCATCTCCCTGCTGGTGGCCATTCTTGCTTCGTATACGGCGCTGGACATGGCCGGCCGCCTGGCCACGGCCGAGGGCCGCGTGGCCCGCTGGTGGCTGGCCGGCGGCGCGGCGGCGATGGGCCTGGGCATCTGGTCGATGCATTTCATCGGCATGCTGGCCTTCGACCTGCCGATTCCGGTGGGCTACGACCTCGGCATCACCCTGTACTCGCTGGCGGTCTCGATCGGCGCCTCGGCCTATGCGCTGTGGCTGGTGTCGCGTCCCAGCCTGCCCTGGCGCCGGCTGCTGGCCGGTGCCGTGCTGATGGGCCTGGGCATCGCCACCATGCACTACCTCGGCATGGCGGCGATGCGCATGCAGCCGGGCATCGACTACCACCCGGGCTGGTTTGCCGCCTCCATCGCGGTAGCCATCGGTGCCGCCGGCGCCGCGCTGTGGATCGCCTTCCGCCTGCGCGCCGAGCACCGCCACACCCTGCTCCTGCGCGCGCTCGCGTCGCTGGTGATGGGCCTGGCCATCGTCGGCATGCATTACACCGGCATGGCCGCCGCGCGCTTCCCCGAAGGCAGCATCTGTGGTGCCGTCGGCAGTGGCGGCATCGACACGCGCTGGCTGGCGGTACTGGTGATCGTCACCACCGTGGCCACGCTGGGCATCGCCCTGGTGGCCTCGCTGTTCGACCGGCAGATGCGCGTGCGCACCGGGCTGCTGGCCGATTCGCTGGCGCACGCCAACGACAAGCTGATCCAGGCCGCCCTGCACGACCCGTTGACCCAGCTTCCCAACCGCATGCTGCTGCAGGACCGCATCGAGCAGGCCATCGAGAAGGCGCGGCGCCGCAACCATGCGGTGGCGGTGATGTTCTGCGACCTGGATGGTTTCAAGGCGGTCAATGATGCCTATGGCCACCAGCTCGGCGACCGCCTGCTGGTGGCGGTGGCGCAGCGCATCGGCGGGCTGCTTCGGCCGCAGGATACGTTTGCCCGACTCGGCGGCGACGAGTTCGTGATCGTGCTGGCCATCGATATTCCCGACGATGCGGTGGTGGTGGCCGAGCGCATCATCGCCGCCGCCGGCGAACCGTTCACGCTGGATGCGGCCGAACTGCAGGTCAGTGCCAGCCTCGGCATCGCCCTGTACCCGGACGATGCCAGCAACGAACGCGAGCTGATGGCACACGCCGACGCGGCGATGTACCACACCAAGGAAACCGGGCGGAACGGCTATACCTTCTTCACCCCCTCGATGCAGCTCAGCGCCAACCGCCAGCTGCGCCTGCTGCAGGACCTGCGCAAGGCCATCGCCCGCAACGAACTGATCCTGCACTACCAGCCCAAGTTCCCTGCCGCCGGCGCACCGGCCACCGGCGCCGAAGCGCTGCTGCGCTGGCAGCATCCGGAGCTGGGCCTGCTGGCGCCGGATGTGTTCATTCCCATCGCCGAGCGCAGCGGCCTGATCCTGCCGATCGGTGACTGGGTACTGGACCAAGCTTGCGCGCAGCTGCGGGCATGGCACCAGGCCGGGCATACGGAATGGTCGATGGCGGTGAACCTGTCGCCGTTGCAGTTCGCCTCGCCGGCGCTGCTGGACAGTGTGCGCGAGGTGCTGCAGCGGCACCGGATCGAACCCGCGCGGCTGACCCTGGAGATCACCGAGACCACGGCGATGAAGGATGTCGATGCCAGCCTGGCGATCCTCAACGACCTGACCGCGATGGGCGTGCACATCGCCATCGATGATTTCGGCACCGGCTATTCCAGCCTGTTGTACCTCAAGCGCATGCCCGCCACCGAACTGAAGATCGACCGCGCGTTCGTGCGCGATCTGGAATGCAATGACGAGGACGCAGCCATCGTGTCGTCGATCATCGCCCTGGGCCGCACCCTGCAGCTGCAGGTGGTGGCCGAAGGCGTGGAGACACAGGCGCAGCGCGAGTACCTGAGCGAACTGGGGTGTGACCAGCTGCAGGGCTACCACCTGGG
>NZ_JAOCLC010000005.1:0-124534 GCF_029845105.1 Stenotrophomonas sp. GD03654
TGGTCGGCGTGGGTGATGGTCAGGCCGTGCGGCGCACCGGGGTACACCTTCAACTCGGCGTCCTTGATGATCTGCGAAGACAGCT
Organism: Stenotrophomonas sp. GD03654; assembly: GCF_029845105.1. Taxonomy (NCBI): domain Bacteria; kingdom Pseudomonadati; phylum Pseudomonadota; class Gammaproteobacteria; order Lysobacterales; family Lysobacteraceae; genus Stenotrophomonas; species Stenotrophomonas sp. GD03654. Next base: position 86 of record NZ_JAOCLC010000005.1, read on the forward strand.
TGGCCGAGGCATCGAACGGCACGATCTGGTCGTCATCACCGTGCACGACCAAAGCCGGCACATCGATCTTCTTCAGGTCCTCGGTGTAATCCACTTCTGAGAACTCGTGCACGCAGTCGTACTGACCCTTGACGCCACCGAGCATTCCCTGCAGCCAGAACGCATCACGCATGCCCTGGGTAACGGTGTTGCCGTCGCGGTTGGCACCGAAGAACGGCGTGGTCAGGTCCTTGAAGAACTGCGAACGATCGCCACCGGTGCCCTTGCGGATGCCATCGAAGACCTCCAACGGGGTGCCGGCCGGGTTGGCATCGGTCTTCAGCATCAGCGGCGGCACGGCGCCGACCAGCACCACCTTGGCCACGCGCTGGCTGCCATGGCGACCAATGTAGTGGGCCACTTCGCCGCCACCGGTGGAATGGCCGACCAGGATCGCGTCCTTCAGGTCCAGCGTCTCGATCACCGCGGCCAGGTCATCGGCGTAGGTGTCCATGTTGTTGCCGTCCCAGGTCTGGCTGGAGCGGCCATGGCTGCGACGGTCGTGGGCGATTACGCGGAAGCCGTTCTGGCCCATGAACAGCATCTGCGGGTCCCAGGCATCGGACGACAGCGGCCAGCCGTGGGCGAACACGATCGGCTGGCCGGTACCCCAATCCTTGTAGAAGATGCGGGCGCCGTCGGCGACGGTGACGAAGTTGCTCATTGCAGGTTCCTTGGCGGAAGGGAGGGAAGGCGCTGGCAGTCATGCCGGTGCCTCCGGCAGTACAGCGCAGCGCCAGGCCGACGACTTGCACGGCTGTGCTGGATTGCACCAGATGTGACGCGTATCGCTCTGGCACGAAGCCGTTCCGGCATCGAGGATGGCGGCAGCCCTGTCGAGGAGCCTGTAATGTCGAATGCGTGTTGGCGCTTGTTGTGGTGCCTGCTGCTGGCCACGGGGGCGCATGCTCAGACCAACGTCTACAAATGCGTGGACGGGCCGCATCCGGTCTATCAGCAGACGCCGTGCCAGGGGCGTGCGGAATGGCGTTGGGAGGTGCCGGCGGAACCGCCCTCAACAGGTGCGACGGCGGCCAAGGCGGCGAGCCCGACCCCAAGACGTGCGCGCGTGGTGCAGCAGGGGCGTGCGCGGGCTGCGCTGATACCCATCAGCACGGATCCCACCGCCTGTGAGCGTGCGCGGCAGCAACGCGGGAAGGTCCTCGCCAGGGCCAAACGCCTGGACTTCGTACAGCGGCGGCAGCTGGATGACGCGGTGTACGACGCGTGCCGCTGAATCCAGGAGTGCCAGAAGCGACAACGGCGCCCAATGGCGCCGTTGTCAGCAGATGCCAGGTGCCGGATCTCAGCGACCGTCGCTGGCCGACGCCGGTGCCGGCGAGGGCACGCTGTCCGGCTTGGGCAGGCTCAGCTCCGGGTTGCCCTGTTCGGCCTGCAGGATCTGGATGCGGCGCTGCAGGGAATCCAGCTGGCTGTTGGTGCTCTGCACATCGCTGCTCAGGCTGACCGCCTGCTGCTGGGCCTGCTGCAGGGCAGCACTGACCTGGGCCGACTGTGCCTGCTGCTGTTCCATTTCCTGCTGCAGGGTGCGCAGGCGTTCCTCGTTGTAGGCCACCAGGCGCTCGGTATAGCGCTTGCCGGCTTCCAGGCGCGTGGTGTCGATGTAGACCTGGGCCAACTGCTCGGACTGCTGCGCGAAGGTGCGGTAGACACGCTCGGCGTTGTCGACGGCGTCGGTCTTGATCACCCGCCAGAAGTTCTTCTCCTGGAACAGGGCGACGTAGTAGGTCAGGGTGTTGGCATTGAACAGCAGGCTGGCGCCGTAGTTGCCGTTGTAGGTGGTGCGCAGCTCGGTCAGCTGGCGCGCATCCATCAGCTGCTTGAGCTCATCAACGGTGTTGCGCACCACCGGTGCGGTGCGCGCGGCCGGCTCTGCGGCTGCTTCGCGATCGCCACGGGCAGCCATCGCCGCCGGTGCCACCAGCATCATGGCCACGGCCAGCAGTGCCGCGCCGCGCGCGTGCCGGGCGAAGACCGCGCCCCCTGAAGTTTCTCGCATGTCTAGACCATCCACGGATGAGTGTGGGTTGAGATGAAGGTGGTTCCCCGCCGGGAGTCTAGCATGCGCGCGGGCGCCGCCAAGGGCGCCGGTCACGGGTCAGTAGACCAGCTGCGCCGCGCTGCACTGGATCGACTGCACGTTGACATCGGTGCGGCCCAGCTCCAGGCCCAGCACGCTGGCCAGCAGGTTGGTCAGCAGGGTGCCGACGCTGTTGAGGACCGGACGCAAAGCGGACAGGATCGGCTTGAGCAGCGTGCACAGCAGGCCACTGCAGGTGACGCTGCCGTCGGGGTTGGTGACGCCCGTTCCCCCCGCACCATCGAGGAAGCCGGCCGGTGCGGTCTGGATGTACGACGCCAGGTTGTTGCGCACACAGCCGTTGTAGTCGATCAAGTTGCCGAGCAGGCTGTCGCAGCGGTTGATCAGCAGGCCGCCGACCAGCGATCCGAGCAGGCCGTCGAGCAAGCCCAGCCCCTGTCCGGTGACGGTCGTCCTGTAGCCGGTCCACACCGAACCGTCTTCCCAACAGGTGGTCAGGCCCAGCAGGCAGGGCTTGGGCACGCCATTCTTCACCGTCCAGTTGCCCAGCGGCGCGAGGTTCCGTGCCGGGTCACCATCACGTAGCAACGGGATGACCTGATCGACGTTGTAGCGCCCGCCACTGGGAAAGGCCGCCAGTAGATAACGGTCGGCCAGGGCCTTGGCCGTGTCGTTGGCGCTCATGCCCTGCTTGGGTGAACTGAGCATGCCTGACAGCACGCGCAGCAGTTCATTGACCAGATCCGACACCGCGTTGCCTACTGCCAGCGGGTTGATCCGGGTCGATGCGGTCTCGCCGGCGGCCAGAGTCAGGTTCTGCGAGCTGGTCAGGGCGGGCAGGGTGATCTTGTCATTGATCAAGGGTTGCCCGAGCAGTTTCAGCAACTGCTCGTTCTTCAGGGTGGCGTCGCAGACATTGTTCTTGGAGAAGCGTTGCGCCGGGTCGACATTGCCGACACACGCGCGCAGCACCGACGAATCGACCTGGATGGTGGCCTTGGGTGGACTGGCGCCGCACTGGATACCGGTCAGCGTACCCATCGCGTTGGCGACATCGACATGCAGCGGCAGATGCAGGCGCGTGCCGAGCAGATTCAGCAGCGGCCCAAGTGCGAACAGATTATTGCTGTCCACGTCCACCAGCAGGCGCACCTGGGCGTTGTACGCGCGCGTGCCGACGCCACCGATGGCGATCGAGGGCGGCTCCACCACGCCGGCCTGGATGTTGATCCCCAGCAGGTCCAGCCCCTTCACCGCAACGCCATTGCCGTCATTGGCGATGGAAATGGCGGTGCTGATCAGGTTGAGCACGTTGACCTTGGTTTCCAGTGCGCTGCCGACCGTGCCATCCGGCGAAACGACCTCGGCGAACAGACCGCCACCCCCGGACTGGCTGCCCAGCACGATGTTGAGCTTGTTGATGTCCAACTGGGTGGCGACCAGATCGGACAGGGCGCGCAGCTGCACGCCGACGGTGGTATCGCGACCGACCACGGTGGCGGTGGCATCGACCAGCTGTGCCAGTGAGATCTTGTTGACCGACAGCAGGCGGTTGAAGTCGGCCACGCTGAGATTGGCGGTGACCGGGATGTTGAGCGCCTTGAGCAGGCCCGACGGGGTGATGTTGGCCTGGGCCAGACCGTCATAGGAGAGCACGGTCGCATTGGTGACATCCAGGCCGATCATGCGCAGTGTCGACAGCAGCACCGAGTTGCCGTTGGTGCGCAGCAGCTGCGAGCCCACCGCGAACACTGCCGTGGGCTCCGACCGGCGGGCAACAGCCTGTGCGCTGACGGTCGGCAGGCTGGTGTTCTGGCCGAAGAAGGGAAGCACACTGCGCTCGGCGACAACCTGTACTGCATTGCGCGGGTTGGCGGCATCGACGGTGGTGACGAAGCGGTTCGCGGTGGCGCGTGTGGCGCTCCAGTTGCCGCAGTGGATCTGCAGGCTCCCCGCAAACCTGTTCTGGGTGAGTGCGCTCTGCCGGGCAGCACTGTTGTCGCTGTTGTCCGAGGTGCACAACTCCAGTCGCTGCGCGCCGGCCAGAGCGGCCAGGTCGGCAACCTTCTGCGCATCGCGCTTGGCCCAGAACAGATAGCCGATTTCAATCAGGCCCAGCATCGCCAGCAACGCCAGCATGACCAGCATCATGGTGACCGACATGCCGCCGCGTGCGCGGCTGAAACTGAACTGGCGTGGGCGTTTCATGGCCTACCTCAGCGTCCGGATGAGGATGTTCCCTTGGACTTGGCGACATCGGCTTCAAAGAAGTCCGGGATCTCGTGTTCGAAACTCTTGATGTAGCGGGCATAGCTCAACGTGGCCTGGTCGCCAAGGATCGGCAGGCGCTGCCCGGCCTGCTGCCCCGAAGCCTGCAGGCGGAACAGGCCACGGGTGGTATCGCCGATCTGGCTGCGTACAGGGCGGACCGCCGGTGTGGTGGCATCAGTGGCGGCGATCGCCGCCGGCATCGCGGCGGGTTCCGGCGGTGCAGGTGTGGACAGATCCACGGTGGGCAGCGGCTCGGACTGCAACGGCCGTGAGGCCGGTGCGGGGCCGCTGCCGCCGAGCATCTGCCCGGTCAACGGCTGTTGCTGCGCCTGCGCGACGCCTGCAATCAACAGGCAGGCCAGCACAGGCAGCAGGCCTCGGGTCAGGGGCATCGCGGTCATGGTGTGTTCCCGTTCCGGTGATCGGAGGTGCTGAAGCGTTCCAGCATCGAAGGCGGCAGGCGCTGCGGGTCGCGCTCGTCGCGGGTCTCGCGACGCGGCTCGACGGCCAGCCGTGCAGCGCTGGCCGCGGGAGCAGCGACGGTGCGGGCAGGCGCGGGGGCGGCCACTGCTGCAGATGCCTGTCGTTGCTGCAGGCGGGTGCGGATCTGTGCGGCCTGCTGCTGGATGCTGCGAAGGGTGTCCTCGTTGAGGCTGGCCTGCTGCGCCAGGCGCTGGGCGGTGGCGGTGTCACCGCGCAACACGGCCCACAGGGCGAGGTTGGCCGTGGCCTTGGCGTTGCCCGGGGACAGCTCCAAGGCCTTGGCCAGCGGCTCACGTGCCTGATCGAACTGTCCGGCACGCAGGCGTGCGTAGCCGAGGTCTCCCAGATAGTCGGTATTCAAGGGCTGCAGCTGCGTGGCCCGCGCCAGTGCCTTTTCACTGCCTGCATCGTCATCACGGCGTGCGGCGATCAGGCCCAGGCCGTGCGCGGCGGCCGCCGCCTGTGGGCCGCTGGAAAGATCACGGTACAGGGCGATGGCCGCATCGGCCTGCCCGGTCTCGCGCAGCGCGTCGGCCTGCAGCAGACGCAGCGCCGGTGGATCGCCGTAGCGTTGGCGGAAGGCATCCACATGCGCCAGCGAGGCATACCAGGCACCCTGCAGCTGCATGCGCGCGATCAGCTCCAGGTAGGCATTGCGGCTGTCCTGCGGTGCCGGCTCGGGTGCGGCCAGGGTGGGCGCGCGCAGGTACTTCGGCGTGGTTGACGCGCAGCCGCTGGCGACGGCGGCGAGGGCAAGCAGCAGGCAGGAGGTGCGCAGGGCAGGCATCAGGGCGATCCCATCTTGGACATGGTGGTGGCCAGCGCGACCAGCGCCGGGCCGGCAAGGACCAGCATCAGCGCTGGCAGCAGGGTCAGCATCATCACCACGGTCATCTTCACCGAGAGCTTGCCGACCTTTTCCTTCAGGGTGTTACGGCGCTGTTCGCGCAGCCGGATGCTGAACTGCCGTAGCGGTTCCTGCACCGCGCCGCCATGTGCGTGCACCTGCAGGATCAACTGCATCAGGCTGGTCAGGTCATCGTAGGCATAGACTTCGCTCAAGCGCCGCAGCGACTGCGCGCGGGTGCGGCCGTGGGTGTAGGCGACGTTGGCCTCCTGCAGTTCGCCACCGAGGACCGGCAGTGCATCGCGCAGCTTGTCGCCCAGCGTCTGCAGGCTCTGGTCCATGCTGAAGCCCACGCCCTGCAGCAGGCGCAGCAGATCGATCAGCAGGGGCAATTCGTTCTCGACAGCGCGCCTGCGTCGCTTCACCCAGGCGGACAGGATGAACTTGGGCAGCAGCAGGCCGGCAGCCAGCGCGCCGATGATCACCATGATCCTGGCCAGCCCTGTGACGCTGCTGAATGTCAGCACCAGGGCCAGTACCAGCACGGCCAGCAGCAGGCGCAGGCCGAGGTAGATGGCTGTGCCGCGGCGGGTGTTCCAGCCGGCCAGGTCCAGCAGCAGCCGGTCTTCATTGGTCAGCAACGCGGCCTCGAGGCGACCGCCGCTGAGCGCCCGGCCGAAACGCTCCAGCCAGCCCAGAGAGTCGCGCTGCGGCGCTGTTTCGCTGTCACGGGCGTCTTCCCGCGGTTGCAGGGCCGTCTTCAATGTGGCTGACGTGCGGTGCTCACGATGGCTGCGTACCCAGCCGCCGATACCGAGCAGGGCGACACCGGCGGCCAGCACCAGCAGGGAGAGGGCGAACCACGCGCTGGCGCTCATCGGTCGTCTCCGCAGGGGCGGGGGTGGTTCATAGCGACTTGGCCAGGCGATACAGCAGGAAGCCACCGACAAGCTCCAGGCCCAGTGCAATCAGCAGGATCTTGTGGCCGAGCGGGTCATGCAGCACCGGCTGGAAGAAGTCCGGGCTGGCGATCGCCATCAGCACAGCGCAGGCCGGTGGCAGCAAGCCGAGGACCCAGGCCGACATGCGGGTCTCGGAGGTGGTCGCGGCCAGTTCCTGCTGGGCTTGTTCCAGGTCGCGCATGAAATCACCCATGCGCTGCAGGATCTGGTCGGAGCGGCCGCCGATGCGCACGCTGACGCCGATCACCACCGACAGTACTTTCAGTACGTCCATCCGGTAGGGCTGTGCGGCCAGTGCCAGCGCCCTGTCCAGGTCCATCCCGCTGCGCGCGTAGCGTACCGTGGTATCCAGCAGCCCGCGCAGCGGCGCGCTGGTCTGCATCGACGCGACCTGGAACGCCGCCTGCAGACTGTTGCCCAGTGCGGTCAGCCGTACCAGGTTGTCCAGGAAGTCGGGAAGCATATGCAGCAGCTGGGCGCGCAGTTTCGAGGTGCGCCGCATCACCCACAGCCAGCAGCCCAGCAGGTACAGCAGCAAGGTCAGCGGGAACATCCATGCGGTGCCGAGCCGCAGCATCGCTACGACCGAAAGCACCAGTCCAGGCACCAGCAGCATGATCGGAAGCTTCCAGCCGGTCTGCAGGCCCGCACGCTGCAGCAGGCCATCCAGCGGCAGCACACGGCGTGCACCGCTGGCCGTTCGCGCCGGATCGTTGGCAGCGGCGATGGATGGCCCGGCAGGTGCGCCACTGCCTGCACTTCCACGTGCGAGCTGCTGCTCGGCATGCTGCAGCGATGCCTGACGTTGTTCGCGGCTGCTGGCCGTACCCCACAGCCAGACCGCCAGCGCCAGCAGCACCGAGATGATGCTCAACACGCCCAGCAGCAGGCCGGTGCCCATGTTCAGAAGTCTCCGTACAGCGACTCGCGCAGCTGCTGGCGGAACGGCTCCAGTTTGTGCGAGTGCGGATGGAAGCCCAGCCCGATCCAGCGATCGGTCTCTTTGCCATTGCCGTCGATCTGCAGCTCGTGGCGGAACATTTCCTGGGTGGTGATCAGGTTGTCGCTGACGCCGGTGATCTCGGTGATCGAAACCAATACACGACGGCCGCTGCCCAATCGAGAGATCTGCACGATGAAATCGATGGCACTGGCGATCTGCCGGCGCAGGCTGTCTTCGCTGCCCTGGAAGCCGGCGAAGCCGGCCAGCATCTCGATGCGGTACAGGCAGTCGCGCGGCGAGTTGGCATGGATGGTGGCCATCGATCCGTCATGGCCGGTGTTCATCGCCTGCAGCATTTCCAGCACCTCGGCACCGCGTACCTCGCCGACCACGATGCGGTCCGGGCGCATGCGCAGGCTGTTGCGGACCAGGTCGCGGATGCTGACCGCACCCTGGCCTTCGGCACCGCCGATGCGGCTCTCGAGCCGCACCACGTGCGGATGGTTGAGCGACAGTTCGGCCGTGTCCTCGACGGTGATCACGCGCTCATTCGGGGGCACGTAGCTGGCCAGTGCATTGAGCAGGGAGGTTTTGCCGGAGCTGGTGCCACCGGAGACCAGGATGTTGCAGCGGCCCAGCACCATCGCCTTCAGCAGTGCCTGCATCGGTGCGTCGAAGGTGCCCTTGGCCAGCAGCTCGTCAGGCGTGAACGGATCCTTGCGGAACTTGCGGATGGACACCATCGGTCCGTCCACCGCCAGCGGCGAGATGATCGCGTTGAGGCGGCCGCCGTTGGGCAGGCGCGCGTCAACCATCGGATTGGAGTCATCCAGGCGACGCCCGAGCGGGGCCAGGATGCGGCGCAGGATGCGCAGCAGGTGGGTATCGTCGGTGAAGCGTTGGGTGGCGCGCTTGAGCTGGCCGCCCTGCGAGACATGCACGTCCCTGAAGCCATTGATCAGGATGTCTTCGATGGACGGATCGTGCAGCAGGTCGTCGAGCGGGCCGAAGCCGGTCAGTTCCTTGACCAGACCTTCGGCAACCACCTGCATCTCCTCCTCGTTGATCGGGATTCGCCATTCCTGGATGAATCCCACGGTCTGCACCTGCACCCATCGGGCGATGGTGTCCGGTGCCCAGGAGTCGATGTCGATGCGCTCGTCCTCGATGCTGTTGAGCAAGTGCTCATGCGCTGCCGACAGCACCTTCTGGTACTGCTCGGTCTGCGCGAACGGCACGTGCGCCGGCGCGGTGTCGGGCAGCACCGGGCGGGTGGCGGCATGCGGGAACGGGGTTACCTTGTCTTCCATTGCGATCCACCCAGGGCAAGGGAGAGTCTTTCCCGCAGTCCCTGTGCCTGGACCGGGCAGGCGGCCGGATCCAGGCGCGAGACGAGCGGGGCGAGGGCACGCAGGTATGGGTCGCGCGGTGCATCCTGCAACAGCAGGTGGCCCTGGCTGGCAGCGAGGCGCACACGCGGACGTTCGGGCAGCGTGGCCAGCAGCGGTACTTCGAAGCGACGCGCGATCTGTTCGGGGCTCATGCCGCCGCTGTCGTCGTGGCGGTTGATCACCAGCTGCAGGCGCTTCTCGCGCTCGCGTTGACCGGCCAGATGCTTCAGGGCCTGATCGAGCGACACCAGCGTGGCGATCGACGCGTCGATGACCAGCCAGATTTCGTCCGCCTGGTCCAGCAGCAGCGGTGGCAGCTGCCGCAACGGACAGCCACCGGCATCACACAGCACGCTGGCAAACACGCCGCGCAGGCGCTGCAGCAATGCGCCGGGATCGGACGGTGGCACCGCATCGCTGCCGCTGGCGCGGTCCAGCAGCACCAGCCCCGAATCGTGGCGTGCCATTGCGGTGCGGGCGAGGGTGGCATCGATGCGGCTGGCATTGCGCAGCGCGTCTTCGTAGTGGAAACGGCTGTCCAGGTTGAGGTACAGCGCCAGATCGCCGGAGGGCTGCGCCAGCTCCATCAGCAGGCCGTCCTGGTGCAGCGCTTCGCCCTGGGCGAGTGCGCGTGTCTGTTGTGCCAGCACCGACAGGTGTGCGGCCAGGGTACTGGTGCCGACGCCGGCGCGGACGCCCAGCAGTACGATCAAGCGTGCCTTGTGCGCATGTTGTGCGGCGGCGGCTGGCCGTGGCGACAGCGCCCGGCGCAGCGCTGCTTCGATGCCGGTATTGTCGCTGTCCAGGTCCAGCACATCACGCAGTCCCACGCGCAGGGCCATCACCACGCCTTCCACCTGACCGGGACTGGTGGCGCCGACCGCAACCAGCATCAGATCCGGCTCGGTCTGCTGCAGCTGCTGTGCAAGCACGCTTGACGCGGCCGCATGCTCTGGGCGGAAATCGAGCAGCACCAGGCTCTGCGGTCCGCGTTGCAGGTCCTGCGCGGAGGTCGGCGCACTGCTGTCCTGCCAGTGCAGGGTGGTGGTCGGCGGCAGCTTGGCCGCCAGCCGGGGCAGCAGTTCGCGATCCATTCCGTACAGGACCAGGTTCATCGGTGGACCTTGCGGATGCAGCGGCTGAGCGGTGGCGTAGGGCATGGGCGTGGTATCGCAGGCATCATGGAGTCAGCGCGAGAAACCGGGTACCGGGTCCTGGCTGATCGGGCCAAGCAGCCACGCGCCCCATTCGGGGAGGTTCGGCTTGGCCTCGCGGTCGCCAGGCAGCGGCAGCTCGGTATTGCGTGCCAACGGCTGCACCAGCCGTGGCGTAACGATGATCACCAGCTCCTTGTCCTGGCGCTTGTAGTCGAAGTTGCGGAAGAATGAGCCGATGATCGGCAGGTCGCCCAGCAGGGGGATCTTGCCGACGTTGGAGACGACGTTCGAGCTGACCAGGCCACCGATCACGAAGCTCTCGCCGTCGCCGAGTTCGACCGTGGTGTCGGCGCGGCGGGTGGTGATCGAGGGAATCTGCACGCCGTTGAGCGCGATGGCATTGCTGTAGTCCAGATCGCTGGCTTCCGGCGCCACCTTCAGCGCGATGCGGTTGGGCGACAACACCGTCGGGGTCACGGTCAGGCCGATGCCGAATGGTTTGTAGGTAATGGTGGTGGTGCCAAGTCCCTGTGGCTCCAGGATGGGCAGCTCGCCACCGGCCAGGAAGCTGGCGCTCTGACCGGACAGCGCAACCAGGGTGGGTTCGGCCAGCACGCGGGCCATGCCGTTGCTCTGCAGCAGGTCCACGTCGGCGTTCCACAGTCCCTTGGTCGAGCCGAACACCAGGCGGAACGCAGACGAGATGGGCGACTCGGCTTCATTGCCGGAGTTGCCCTCCTTCATGCCTGGCAGGATGCCGGTATTGCCCGGCAGCTGGCCGCCAGGCCGCGCGAAACCATAGGCGAAGCTGCCATTCCGGTTCTGGAAGCTGATGCCGATCTGCTTCAGCGCGGTCTTGTTGAACTCGACCACCTTGACCTCGACCTGGACCACGCCGCCGCTGTTGACGGTGGAGGCATCGGCGAGCATGCCGTCCTTGCCCAGCGCCATGGCAGCGGGCTTCTGCTCCTGCATGTGCGACAGCACACTGTCGGTGCTCCCCTGCAGCAGGCCCTGGTTGTCCTGCTGGGTGAACACCAGCCCGTTCGCACCTGCATCGGCGGCGCCCTGTACCGCACTCTGTACCCGTACCTGCAGGCGCTGTGGCTCGGTCTGCTTGCGATGCCAGAGCAGCAACGTGGTCGTGCCCGGAGCCTTGCCGACCAGCAGCGCCTGGCGCTGGCCGCGCAGCACCACGATATCGGCTACGCCCGGATCGGCAATGGCGACCCGCTCCAGATCGCCCGGCAGGGTCCAGGGGCGCTGCTCACGTGCCTGCAGTACCAGGTCGTCGGCAGCCACGCTCGTCGCCGGTGCCAGCAGCACCAGCAGCAGGGCCAGCCAGCGCTGGCGTGGGGACGGACGTGGACAGTGGCGACGTTCGGTCATGGATGCGCTCGATGCAGTCATAGGGAACCACGGGGAGCGGAGCCGTCACCGCGGATGATCTCGATACCCGGCGCGCGTGGCGCGCTGCGTCGCGGCGCCGGCGCGCGGGCGGGCGCTTCCGGGTAGTTGCGGGCGGGCGTGCTGCTGCGACCGGCCAGTGCATCGCCGTCGATGCCGGCGAACGCGTGATTTTCTGGCCGTTGCAGCGCAAGTTGCTGTTCTGCATCCAGGCCACGCAGCGGATCGATCACCCCGCGTGCCTGCGGGAACAGCGCCAGATCGGGCTGGCCGGAATCGGCAGGGTTGCGCAGGGCCAGGAACAGCTTGCCCTGCTGCGCACCCAGCAGCAGGCGGTTGGCATCGGCCACCGGTACCGCCAGTACCGCGCTGCGTGCGGGCTGGGTGGCCTCGCTGCCTGTGCTCTGGTTGCTGCTACCGGTGATGTCGGCGGCGCGTGGATCGTTGCGGGTGTCGGCCTCACTGCTGGCTACCGCAGCATCGCTGGCTGGGGCAATGTCCTGCTGGCCATAGCTGAGCACTCTCAGGCGTGACAGCAGCAGGCGGGTCTGCGCGGCTTCGCCTGGGCTGTTGACGTTAGGCTGGGCATTGCGAAGGTTGAGGAACACGTCGACGAAGTCACCCGGCAGGATGCGGTTGCCGGCACCCACCAGCTCGTCGACCGGTACGGCCAGCGCACGTTCGCCCGCGCGCAGCTGCAGCGAGAAGCCCTGTGCGAGACTGCCGGCACTGATCGCCGTGCCTTCAGCGATATCCTGCACCGGCACCTTGCCGACGACCGCGGACATGCTGGTGGCGGCACCGGCAACCGGCGTGCTTCGCTGTGCAAGGCGCACACCATTGGCGCTGATCGGTTCGCCGGCCGGCAGGCGCGCCACGGCTTCGACCACGGTGATTTCCTGGGCCTCGCTGTGCGCAACAGGGGCAACCGAGGCAGGCGCTGCCGACCTGCGTCCGATCATCAAGGCAACCACGGCCAGCAGCACGGCCAGCCCGATCAGGGCGACGGCGGCGATGCGGGTCAACTTGAGCATGGAACCGTCTCCTTGAGTGTTCGTCAGTTGCCGCTGCCGAGGTCGAGCTGGGCGACGGCGACGCTGCGGATGGGAGCCTTCATCACCCACTTGTAGAGCGTGGCGGTGCCGGGCAGGAAGGGGTGGCTGGCATAGTCGTAGCTGACCGTCACGGTGATGCATTGGACCGTGGCGAGGCCGGCACAGGGCGCCTGCGCGGATACCGTGACGGCGTTGCTTCCCCCATTGCTGCAGTCGACGGGCTGACCCGAGAAGTTCAGCAGCCACTGCATCGAACCACGCGCGGCAACACAGGCCGCTGTACGGCGTTCATTGTCAGTGCCGTAGCGCAGCGATGCGCGAGCACCCTCGGCCGAGGCGGTTGCCAGCGTCTGCTGGGCCGCCATGATCATCACGCCGGAGAAAGTGAACAGCAGTAGTGGCAGCAGGCCCAGCATCAGCATCAGCGCGAATTCAATGCTGACCACGCCCCGTTGCAGCCTTGGACGATGGATGTTCATGTCAGGCCTCCGTACGTACTGAAGAGGATCCAACCGATGGCTGCCATTGCCAGGTAGGCCGCGTAGGGAATGCCTTGGCGTCCCTGGCGAGCGCTTTGCATCCCGCGCAGCGCCGGGTGTGAATGCCATTGCGAACTCGCCCGGATCATCTGGGCCTGCAGGCCAATGGGCAGTACTGGACCCAGCCGGCGCGACACCAGCACCACCGCTGCATGTACCCCCGCTGCGATGCTGGCCGCGATCCAGATCGGCAGCAGCGCCTGCCAGCCAAGCATCAATCCCAGTGCGGAAAAAAATTTCACATCGCCGGCGCCCATCCAGCGCAGCGCATAGAAGGGCAGCAATGCGACCAGGCCGAGCGCCGCGCCGGCAACGTGGGAAATCCACGGCAGGCGCGGCGCACTGAACTGGCCGGCGATGAGCAGGACAACGGTGATCGCGCATGCAGACAGCAGCCAGGCATTGGGCACCCGACGGGCGTACAGATCGCTGATCGCGATCCGCAGGCACACACCGATGGCCAACAATCCCAGCAGTGTCATCACACACTCCATCGTCCGTCAGTGGACGGTCAGCAGTTGCTGTCCCTGATCCAACCTGGGACGCGGCTTACGCAGGCGTGGTGCCCGAGGCCTTGTTGGCAAGCTTGGTGAGATTCTCGAAGAGCGTGCTGAAGAACGTCTGGATCTGCGTGCTGCCCAGCGCGATCAGGACGCCGGCAATCACCGCGGCCAGCAACCCGTACTCAAGGGCGGTTACGCCGTCTTCTTCCTTCAGGAACTTGCGGATCGATGCGTTCATGACCTTTGTCTCCCTCAACCTGTCTGCTACAGGACACCTGTTGGGCGGTGGCCCGGCTCCGCCGGGATCGTCCGTGGGCCTCCGCGCATCCTGGCGGAGGAGGCACGGCGGGATGGACCCGCTGTGCTCAAGCAGGGTGATCGTTTCCAGGCGGGACGTCGTTCGCGCAATGACGACCCCGCGGCCAAGGGCCGGTGGTCGAAACATCGAGCGATACGTGCATGGTCATGCAGTCCCCCTGGGTGAGGCCATTGCTGGATGGCCGGATCACCGTGTTATCGACTTTGCCTGAATGGCGGCCAGCTGCAACCGGAACCTATATGCAAATTCGGCAGAAAGTCGTTGGGCCTTAAAACTTCAGTCCGTTTCTGTGACGAAAATCCGTTCCCTGGCAAAACGATTCATCGACGTGCAGATAATGTGATTCCAGATTCCTGCGCATGCGAAAACCGTGCCGTGGGCGACAACTTTACGTTCACGTCTGTATCCATCCTGTTCCGGGAGCGAGGGATGTTTATCCTCGTAAATTATCGGGCATACTCGCATTCAAGTATTCGTGTTTCTTTATGGGGCGAGCACGTTGTTGGCGGCATCGCTCGCCCCGGAGATGGAAGCAATTCCATGAGGGGTGCGTGCCCTGTCAGGCAGTGGGGGTCGCATCGCACGACGGATATAAACGGGGGGACGACACTGTCATGGTCGATGGTGGGGTAGGAGACAGCGACGAAAGCGGCCTGCGGTCGATCGACCTGGCGACGCTGAGCGGCGTACTTCGTGTGTGCGATGTCGAACTGCTTCTGCTCGATGGCAACGGGCCCCGGGCGGCCTTCGCTTCGCGCGTGCATGAAGAGGCTTTGTTCTGCAGCATCAGCTGTGGATTCCATTGTCGTGGCCGTTTCATGCTGCCGCCGGACTGGGCGATGCTGGGCTACCTGCATGCAACGGATGAAACGCTGAGTTGGTGCCACGGAGTACCGCTTACCCCCGGCATGGCGTTGACGGTGATGCCGGAAGGCATCAGCGAGTTCACGCTGAGTCCGGGTACGCACATGACGCTGATGCTGGTGCCGGTTGCGCGGGTGCAGCGAAAACTGACCGAGTTGAGCCTTCGCAGTACGCCGCCGGCAGGCCAGGCGTTGTCGTTGTTCAATCTCGCCAGCGAAACCACTCCTCTTGCACAGCATTACCAGCAACTGCACGTGCAACTGGGGCAGGGGGCGAGCCTGCAACCGGAAGAAACCGAGAAGCTGCTGCACGAGCACGTGCAGGCCCTGCTCGGTGCCGGTGCAGCCGATCGGCCTGGATGCAGTCGTGCACGGCGCACCCATTATCTGATCGCGCAGCGGGCAGAGAATTTCATGCGGCTCAATCTGCGCCGCAATATCTATATGAATGAGATCTGCGATGCGGCTGGCGTCAGTGAGCGTGGACTGCGCTACGCCTTCGAGGATCTGTTCGGCACCTCGCCCAACCGTTACCTGTCCATGCTGCGCCTGTGCGCAGCCTGCCGGAGCCTGTCGATGGCCGATTCCAGCCGTCGCTCGGTCAAGGCCATTGCCCTCAGCTGTGGGTTGTGGGACCTGTCGCGTTTCGCCGACAACTACCGCAAGGTGTTCGGTGAACTCCCGCGCGACACGCTCATGCGCGCGCCCGCGCAGATCGGCCAGCCGGCCTGAACCAAGCACCACAAGGGTTTCCCGGTCGTTTCTGCCGGAATTGCATATCCGCTTGCCGATATGGTTGCCGCTTCTGCATAACCGGCTGCCGATTCCGACCGTGGATTTGCCGGAATGCGCGATTGCCGTGCCGGAATGAAGTGCGCAGCCGCCGTTGCAAACGCTGAAATGTCAGTCACCTGCCTAACGGCAAGTCCACTGACATTCAAGTTGTTCGCCTACGGGGGAAATGCTCATGAACCGCATCTACCGGCGTGTATGGAACCGCCAGCTCAATGCTCTGGTTGTGGCCTCGGAACTGGCCACCGGCGACAGCGGCGGCAGCGCTGCCCGTGATCCGCGCAGTGCCCTGCTGATGCCCACCGCCTTGGCCCTGGCCCTGCTGTGTGCGCTGGCCAGCGGGCATGCAGGAGCGTCCGAATCCAATCAGTCCCTGCGTGACCTGCAGGCGCTCGCGGCCAAGTACGCGCAGCCGATGCCGGTCAAGGTTGATGCTGAAGTGGCATTGGCGGCCGCCTCGCGTCAGGCGCAGAGCACAACGGCAATCAGCGCTGATGCGCGTGTCGGCCTGCAACTGAGTACGAACGCGCTGCCTGTGGTGCGCGACGTGCTGCCGGCGACGGTGCAGGTGAAGCTGGATGCGAACACCGCGCCGGAGCAGGTCGCCGTTCCGGCGCTGGCGGCCGATGTCCGGGCCAATGTCGGGCTGGGTCATGCAGCGTCCAATGTGGCGAAGATTGATGCATCGCTGGCGGCCAACGTTGCACCGTCTGCGCACGGGCCGCTTGGTGTGGCTGCGGATGCGCAGGCGAAGGCCAGGGTTGGCGTCGCCGGTACCCAGGTGGCCTCGATCGATACCGGTGCCAAGGCGGCTGTCGCTGTTGCCGGCGCGTCCGCTGGCTCGCTGCCCGGCCTCAAGGCGTCGGTTGACGGCAAGGTGGATTCGCAGCTCAAGCTGGCGGGCCACCAGATCGACGGTCAGGGACAGGTCAAGGCGACGGCAGCGGTCACGCTGCCGGCCAAGGAGGAGCTGCCGGGCGAGACCCACGATCGTGCGATCACCGCAGCCTTCGATACCGGTGTTGCCGGCAAAGTGCGCGTGCAGGCGCCGGATGGCCAGGAAGTCGTGGCCGACCGCAATCTGAAGCTGGCCGGCCAAGCGACCGTGGCAGCGCAGAACAGCGCGCTTGGCGTCGGTGGCCTGGTGGGCGGCGTTGTCGGCGCGGCAGGTGGCGCCGTGGGTGGCGTGCTTGATGGCACCGTAGGCAACACGGTTGGTGCGGTCGGCGGCGCCTTGCACGGCACGGTTGGAACGGTAGGTGGCGCAGTGGGCAGCACGCTCAATGGCGCCGTGGGTACGGTTGGTGGAGCCGTAGGCGGTGCGCTCAACGGCACGGTCGGTTCGGTCGGCAGCACAGTCGGCGGAGCACTCAACGGTGCGGTTGGCACAGTGGGTGCAGTTGGCGGCACCGTGGGTGGTGCGCTCAACGGCACGGTCGGTTCGGTCGGCAGCGTAGTGGGCGGCGCGCTCAACGGCGCGGTTGGCACGGTGGGCGCAGTCGGCGGTACCGTGGGTGGTGCGCTCAACGGCACGGTCGGTTCGGTCGGCAGCGCAGTCGGCGGTACGCTCAACGGCGCGGTTGGCACGGTGGGTGCAGTTGGCGGCACCGTGGGTGGTGCACTGAATGGCACGGTCGGTTCGGTTGGTAGTGCTGTCGGCGGCACGCTCAACAATACAGTGGGTGCGGTAGGCAACACCGTCGGCGGTGTACTCAATGGCGCTACCGGAGGCAGCACGGGCGGCCTGGGTGGCCTGTTGGGCAACACGCTCGGCAGCGTCGGCGGCGCCGTGGGCAACCTGCTCAACGGCAACCTCAACGGTACCATCGGTAATCTGGGCAGCGCCGTGGGCGGCCTGGTGGGTGGCACACTGAGCGGCCTCGGCCTGACCAAGCCCTCGGCGATTCCGCCGACCAGTCCGAAGGCGCCGGCTCCGGCCGATCCGAATGCAGGGTTGATCATCGGCACTGGCGGCCTGGTCGGCAATGTCGGGCAGCTGATCGGCCCGACCACCACCAGCCTGTTCGGTGGCAACGGCTACCTGAGCAACGGTAACCTCAAGCTCAGCAACGCCAACGTGATGCAGACCTACTCGACGGTCAATGTGCTGGGCCTGCCGGTGGTCAACCTGTCGCCAGTCGGCAGCACCCTCAACGGGCTGGGCGGTGCCGCTACCGGTGGCAGCTCGCACCTGACCCTGATCGGTGGCGTCACCTCCGACAGCTACATCTACAACATCAACAATGGCAATCCGGGTGGCCTGCTGGGCCTGTTGCTGCCGAAGGACTCGCCGGCGTGGGCCGCCAAGTGCCTCGATATCGCCCTTGCAGACATCTCGTGCTGGGCGGTCAATGCCGCGCAGGACTACCAGGTGTTGATGGGGGACGGCGCCTTCGCCAACGGTTCGAAGGAAGTGGTGATCGGTGCCAATGCACGGCACGAACTGCCGAAGGTCGATGCCAACGTCGCCTTCCCGGGTGATGGGGGCAACGACCCGAGCAACCCGACCGGTGTACCGACCGCCGACTACGCTGCGCGCATGGGCCATTCGGTGATCGTCGGCGACAGTGCCGTCGGTACCGCAAACGGCCAGACCCTGCTCGGTGCTGAAGCCACCTCCAACCAGGCCAACTCGGTCGCACTGGGCTACCGCTCGGCCGCACTGCGCGGCGCGCAGGCCAGCTACAGTGCTTACGGCCTGACTGCACCGCAGGTCTCCGCCGGTGAAGTGTCGGTGGGCACCGCAGGTGGTGGCGAGCGCCAGATCACCAATGTTGCTGCCGGTAGTGCCAATACCGATGCAGTCAACGTGGTCCAGCTGAAGGGCGCGATCAGCCTCATCAACGATGTGGCGGCTGCAGCGGTGACCTACGACCTGGATGGTGCAGGTAATCCGAACTATCGTCGCGTCACGCTCGGCGCCGGCACCGGCACCACCACCATCGGCAACCTGGCCGGCGGCGCGGTCACCGCAGGCAGCCTGGAAGCGGTCAACGGTGGCCAGCTGGCTGCGACCAACGCCGCCATCGCCAGCTTCTTCGGTGGCCGCGCCGCGTTTGATCCGGCCAGTGGTGCCTTCACCGCGCCGCTGTTCGAGATCAGCACCATCTCCACCGGCGGCGCCATCGCCAAGGGCCTGTATGACAACGCTACCGATGCCTTCGCCGCGGTCGACGGCTCGCTGGTCAACCTCAACACGCAGATCACCGACATCCGTAACGGTGGCACCAAGTACCTGCGGGTGAACTCGACCGGTACCGAGGCGCTGGCCACTGGCACCGACTCGATTGCAGTCGGCACCAATGCCCGTGCCACCGCTGCCAACAGCATTGCGGTTGGTGCCGGCAGCCTGGCCGATCGTGCCAACAGCGTGTCCATCGGTGCCGCCGGTGCCGAGCGTCAGGTCACCAACATGGCCGCGGGTACGGCCGCCACCGATGCGGTCAACGTCGGCCAGCTGCAGGCATCGGAACAGGGTGCACTGCGCTATGACCTCAACGGCGATGGCAGCGTCAACTACGCCAGTGCCACGCTGGGCCAGACCGGCACCGCCACCACGCTGCGCAACCTGGGCCCGGGCCAGGTGAGTGCCACCAGCAGCGAGGCCATCAACGGTGCCCAGCTGTTCGCGGCCAACCAGGCAGTGGCCACCCATCTCGGCGGTGGCGCAGCAGTCAACGCCAGTGGCGTACTGACCGCACCGACCTACTCGATCAACAACGTTGCCGCCAACGGCACCGTCAGCAAGGGCAGCTACAACGACGTCGGTACCGCTTTCGATGCCGTCAGCAACTCGCTGGCCAACGTCGCTGACCAGACCGGCGAGATCGACAAGCTGGCCGTGAAGTACGACGTCGATGGCAGCGGCAACGTGCTCAACAGCGTGACGCTGACGGGTACCGGCACCGGCGCGGTGAAGATCACCAACGTGGCCGCCGGCAGCATCCTGGCCGGCAGCAGCGATGCCATCACCGGCGACCAGCTGTTTAACACGAACAGCACCATCGCCAACTACTTCGGTGGCACCACCGCCTACAACGGCACCACCAACGTGTGGACCGCGCCGAAGTTCAGCATCTCCAGCATCGCCACCGATGGCACCTTCACCAGCGGCGACTACAACAACGTCACCGCCGCCTTCACTGCCGTGGACGGCTCGCTGAAGGTCCTCAACCAGCGCATCACCAACGGTGGCGGTGGCAGTGCCTACCTGGCGGTGAACTCGACGGCGGCCGCAGCCACCGCGGCTGGTGCGGAAGCGGTGGCGGTCGGCCCGCAGGCAAGTGCAGCCGGTGCCAACAGTGTGGCGGTCGGCAACGGTGCCAGCAGCAGTGCCGGCAACAGCGTGGCACTGGGTGCCGGTTCGGTGGCCAGTGTCGGCGCACAGAGCGGCTATACCGGTGCCTATGGCCAGACCGGTGCCAGCAACTCGGCTGGTGAAGTCTCGGTCGGCAGCACCGGCAGCGAGCGCAAGATCACCCACGTTGCCGATGGCTCGGACGACCACGATGCGACCAACGTCGGCCAGCTCAAGAACGGCGTGAACTACGCCATTGACCAGTCCAAGTCCTACACGGACCAGAAGATCCAGAACATCACCAACGTGGCGGGCAGCTTCCGCGCCAACAACACCAACAACCTGGCCGATCCGTCCGCCAGTGGTGCCAACTCGGCCGCCGGTGGTGCAGGCTCCACCGCAGCCGGTGCCAACTCGACCGCGCTGGGCAATGGTTCGCAGGCGCAGGCCGACAACTCGGTGGCGCTGGGTGCGGGTTCGGTGGCGAACCGGGCCAACACGGTCTCGGTCGGTGCCGCCGGTGCCGAACGCCAGGTGGTCAACGTGGCCGACGGCTCGCAGGCCACCGACGCGGTCAACGTGCGCCAGCTGCAGGCCTCGCAGCAGGGTACGATCCGCTATGACACCACTACCAACGGTGCCACCAACTACAACAGTGTCACCCTCGGCAGCACCAGCAGCGGTCCGACCACGGTGCGCAACGTCGCCGCCGGCACCGCCGGTACCGACGCAGTCAACGTGGACCAGTTGAAGTCGGGCATGGCGCAGACCCTGGACTGGTCCAAGGCCTACACCGACGAGCGCATGGGCGGCTTCGAGCGTGACCTGCGCAAGACCGACAACCGCGCCTCGGCCGGTATCGCTTCGGCGATGGCCACCGCAGCCCTGCCGCAGCCCAGCGAAGCGGGCCGCAGCATGGCCTCGGTCGCCGCCGGCAGCTACAACGGCGAGTCTGGCGTGGCGGTCGGTATCTCCGGTGTCTCAGAGGGTGGCCGCTGGATCTACAAGTTCAGCGGTTCGACCAACAGCCGTGGCGAGGCCGGTGTGGCCGTCGGTGCCGGTATCCAGTGGTGATCGCCGTCGCCGGGCCGCAACCGCGGCCCGGCAGCGCGGAAACGTCCATAGGGGGAATGACATGAAACTGCATCGCATCGCCCGTAGCGGCCAGATGGCCGCCATGCTGGGCCTGGTCCTGGGGATGGGACTGCTGGCCGCCTGCCGCAGCCATGCGCCGGCCGCCGAGGGTCCTGCCGAAGCCACCGCCGTGCACTTCCCGGAGGCCTCCAAGGCTTCGCTGAAGGAAGGCATCTATCCTGACGTCGCCGACCTGCGCCGCTTCGCGCCGGGCATGACCAAGCGCCAGCTGTACACGCTGCTGGGTACGCCGCATTTCAATGAAGGCATGTGGGGCGTGCGCGAGTGGAACTACCTGTTCAACTTCCGCACCGCACAGGGCGCGGAGTACTTCACCTGCCAGTTCCAGGTCCGCTTCGACAGCAAGGGCGTCGCCCAGGGGGGCTACTGGAAGCCGGAATCGTGCGCGGCGGTGATCGAACCGCCACGGCCACCGGCGCCACCGGCACCGGCACCGTTGCCGGAGCAGCCGCTGCGATTGTCCGCCGATGCGTTGTTCGGCTTCGACAGTGCGGTACTCAGCGCTGAAGGCCAGCAGGCGGTGCAGGGCATCCTGGCGCAGGTACGCGAGGCCGCGCAGGTACAGTCGATCCGGGTGACCGGGTACACCGACCGTATCGGCAGTGCCAGCTACAACCAGACCCTGTCGCAGCGACGTGCCGAGGCCGTGCGCAGCGCGCTGGTGCAGGGCGGGGTGCCTGCGGCCAGCATCAGTGCAGAAGGGCGTGGTGCAGCGGAGCCGGTCGTGCAGTGCGAGCAGCGCAATCGGCGCGAGCTGATCGCCTGCCTGGCGCCGAACCGTCGCGTGCAGATCGCCGGAATGGCCCAGCCGCGCTGAGAGTCCCGCACCGGGGCCATGCCCCGGTATCCCGAGTCCCCCCTGACCGTCGGCAGGACGTGGTTACGTCTCCCCCGTTGACCACGCCTGCCGGCGGCTCAGGTTTTCCATGGTGCACGCGATGAACGCCCAATTCCTGCCTCTTTCCATGAAGACGGAAACCACACTGAGTGTGTACGGTCAGCTCGGTAATCATGCCGTGGTACGCATTCCCGGGCGGCGCCTGCCGGGGTTGATCCTGCAGGCCGATACCGTGGCCGGGTTCCTGGCCCAGCTGCAGGAAGCCCAGGCCTGCCTGCGCAGCGGCCGCGCGCAGCGCACCGATGCCGAGCTGGACATGCTGATCGACGTGCTGCAGCAGTGGTATGCGCTGATCGAATCGCGCCTGGCCGACGCTGGCGAGGCGCTGTAGAAGAAAAAGGGGACGGAGGGGATTAAGTCGTTCTTGCCCCGGCTGTGCCGGAAACGACTTAATCCCCTCCGTCCCCTTTTTTCTAGGCGCGGGCGCGCACCAGCCAGCAGGCGGCATCCACGCGTACGCGGTCGCCTTCGATGAATGGGTTGAATGCCGCCAGCGCCGTGTTGCGGAGCGAGGTGGCCCGTTCTTCGGGCAGGTTGCGCAGCGCCAAGCCAAGTGGGCCCAGCTGTCCCACGTAGGTCGGCAGCGCATCGCGGGCAATCGAACACGGCAGGTCCACCGCAATCGTCTCCACCTGCGTCCAGCCAGCGGCCTGCAACAGGCGCTGCACGTGCTGGCCATCGGCAAAGGCGAACTGGCCGGGTGCTCCTGGCGCACGCGGGGGAAGATCGAGTTCATCGCCAATGGCGCGCTCGGCCGTCGTCATGAACGGGTTCTCCGCTGCGCTGCGCCAGGCGATGAAGCGCAGGCCGGCACCGGGCCGCGCGGCGCGGTGCAGGTTGCCGAAGGCGGCCTCGGTATCCTCGAAGAACATCACGCCCAAACGAGATTGGATCCAGTCGAAGTGTGCGGGTGGCAGCGGATGCTGTTGTGCGTCGGCGACGATGAAGTCTGCGTCCAGTCCTGCCGCCTCGGCACGCTGATGGGCCATCGCCAGCATCGGCGCGGAGATGTCCAGGCCGGTGCAGTGCGCGGCAGGGCGAGCCGCTGCGGCGGCAAGCAGGCTGGCGCCGGTACCGCAGCCGATATCCAGCAGCTGCGTGACGGTCTGTGGAAGCTCGGCCACCAGCAGGTCGGCCATGGGCTGGAACAGGCCGTCGAGAATGGCCTGCTGCGCGACCCAGATCTGGCCGCCAGGGCCGTTCCACAGGGTGTTCTGATCAACGGGGGGTGTGCTGGTCATGGTCTTGCCTTGCGGGGAAGTCGCCCATAGGTTGGCGCTTGAAGGTCACTTGAGGTCAAGCCCGTGCGTGAACTGGATATCGGCGAGGTGGTCAAGCGCAGTGGCGTGCCGGCCTCGACCCTGCGTTACTACGAACAATTGGGCTTGTTGCAGGCCCTGGGCCGTCGCGGCCTGCGCCGGCAGTACGACGAGCAGGTGCTGGAACGGCTGGCGCTGATCGGTCTTGGCCAGGCGGCCGGGCTGTCACTGAAGCAGATCGGGGCATCGCTGCCGCCGCAGCATGGATGCATCTCGCTGGACCGCAAGGCGCTGCTGGCACAGGCTGATGTGCTGCAGCGGCAGATCACCCAGCTGCAGCGGGTGCGCCGGCAGCTGCAACGCGCGGCGGCCTGCCCGGAAGCGCAGGATGCGCGGCAGTGCGGTTCATTCCAGAAACTGTTGCGCGCGCAGCAGCGCATGGCGGGTAGGTGAGTTGCTGGTGCCCGTTCAATCGCGGGTACTGACTTCCCAGGTGGCATGCAGCACGCCCGGCACATGCTCCATCCGCGCCAGCACCACGTCCAGCTCATCGGCACTCACGGCGGTACTGACCAGCACCGCGATCACATCGGTGGGCGCATCGGCATGCTCGACCAACTGCACATCACCAACCGGATACTGCGCCGCCTCCAGCGCATCGACCAACCGCTCGCGCACCCGCGGCACCGCTTCGGCATCCACGCTCAGACGCACTTCGTAGGTGGCTTCGGTCGCCGCCTCGTTGATCGGGATGCGGTTGATTGCATTCACCAGCGGCCGCAGCAGGGTATTGCCGGCGATGATCAGTACGGTCAGCAGCACGCCTTCGGCCAGCATGTCCGCGCCGGTGCAGCTGCCCACCGCTGCCGAGCACCACAGGGTGGCGGCGGTGTTCAGGCCGCGCACGTTCATGCCTTCCTTCATGATCACGCCGGCGCCGAGGAAGCCGACCCCGGAGACCACGTAGGAGATCACCCGCACTGCCTCGGCGCTGCCGGCGATGCGCATGCCCAGGTCGACGAAGGCAGCGGCGCCGACTGCCACCAGCACGTTGGTGCGCAGGCCGGCCGTGCGTTGCCGGTACTGGCGCTCGGCGCCGATCAGCGTGCCCAGCACGAAGGCGGCCAGCAGGCTGACCACGGTGTCGGCGAAGGGGCCGGCCTGGAAGGTTTCAATGAAACGCATGGCCGGAGTCTATCGCGTCGAAGTGACAAGAGATCCACACCATGCGTGAATTTCAAAAGTGTCAGAAACGACTTAATCCCCTCCGTCCCCTTTTTTCGGGGTCAGTCGGTGTCGTCGACGCGCTCGCCCATCAGTTCGCGCTGGCGTTTGTCCAGTTCCTCGGCGTAGCGCTTGCGTACGAAAGCTTCGGAAACCACGCCCAGTACCTGGCCGTCGGCGGCGACCACGGCCAGTTCGTCGGCCTGGGTCTGGTCGAAGCGCTGCATCACGCTGACCACGTCCGCGGCTGGTGACAGCGACACGTCCCGGTTCCCGGCCAGCTCGCCGATCATGGTTTCCGGCTTCACGCCGTCGCCGTAGACGCGTGGAATCTGCACGATGCCGGCGTAGTGGCCCTCGCTGTCGATCAGGATCACCCGGCTGCCCGAGCCCAGCGGGAAGCGCTGGCGGAACGCGGCGGCATCGAGATCGGCCGGGGCGGTGGCCACGCCTTTGCGCATCAGCCGACCGGCGTTGAGGTTCTGCACCCAGCCCACGTCGCGGGCACTCTTGATGGTCTCGCCGCGCAGGTGCATGCGCCAGGTCGAGAACGAATAGCCGAACCACTGCCGTACCAGTGTGCTGGACACCAGCACCGCGCTCATCACCACGCTGGTCAGCAGGAAGTCGTGGGTACCTTCCAGCACCAGCATGGCCATGGTCATCGGCGCACCGACCACCGCCGCGGCCAGCGCCGCCATCCCGGCCAGTGCGGCCGAGGTGGCGTCGATCACCGGCACGCCGGTGGCCATGGCCAGCAGGCCGGCGAACAACGCACCGACCAGGGTGCCCATGAACAGCGAGGCGAAGAACAGGCCGCCCCGGAAGCCGAAGCCCAACGAGATGCCCGAGGCCAGGCACTTCAGGGTCAGCAGGCCGCCGATCCAGATAAGCGGCAGATGCGTGGTCAGGTCCAGGTGCAGCGCGCCATGTCCGGACGACAGCACCTGTGGGCTGGCCAGGGCCAGCGGAATCAGCAGCAGGCCGCCCACCACCGGCCGTCCCCACAGCGGCAGCGGACTGCGCTTGACCGTGCCTTCGATGGACGCGATCAAGCGCATGATGACAATACCGACCATCGCGCAGCAGCAGCCGAGCAGGCCGTAGATGGCGTAGTCCGCTGCACGCACGTCGATGGTCGAGGCGGCAGGCAGCAGGTAGGCCTCGATGCCGGCCTGGTCGGCCACGAACGCGCCGGCCAGTGCGGCAACCGCCACCGGCGCCAGTGCGGCCGGGGTGTAGGCGCCAATGACGATTTCGAAGGCATAGAACGCACCAGCCAAGGGCGCACCGAAGGCGGCGGCGATTGCACCGGCGGCACCGGCGCCGACGAGGATGCGCACGTCATTGCGGCGCAGGCGCATCACCCGGCCCAGCTGCGAACCGCTGCCGGCGCCCATCTGCGTATAGGAAGCCTCCAGCCCGACCGAGGCGCCGCAACCATTGGACAGCAGGGTCTGTGTCAGAACGATAAGGTTGTCGCGCATCGACATACGGCCGCCATGCAGGGCATTGGCTTCCACCGCATCAAGCAGGGGGCGCTTGAGCCGGGTCGCGGCCAGGCTGACCAGCCCGACCAGCAGGCCACCCAGCGGCAGCACCAGCAACGCAGTCCAGGTCAGCGAGGGCAGGGAGCTCAGGCGCATGCCTTCATCCAGCCCGTACAGGGTGCCCTGCAGCCAGCGTGCGATGCCGGACTGCAGCAGGGTCAGGTAGCCGGCGATCAGGCCGACCAGCAGCGCAAGTGCAATGAACCAGAGGTCGCTGCCGCGCAGTCGCAGGCGCAGGCCCTGGAAGGCCAGATGCAGGCGCGATGGCAAAGCAGACGGTGACATGGTGGCGGCATGATACGCCGCCACCGTGATCGCCACCGTCACTGCATCGGGCGATTACCGCTTCAGAAGCGGTAGCGGCCCTGCACGTAGAACGTGCGCGGCGCGGCTGCCATGCGGCCGGCGTTGCCATCGACGTTGCGGGTATACCAGCGCTTGTCGGCCAGGTTGTTCACGCCCAGCGCGATCTCGCTGTCACCCAGCCCGGGCACCTGCCAGGCCACCTGCGCGTTCCACAGGCGCACGCCCGGCACGCGGCCCACGCGCGCATCGGCGGTTTCTTCCCAGGTGTTGGCGGCATCGGAGAACTGACCGCTCTGGTGGGTGCTGGAGACATTGAACGTCCAGCCGGCCAGGGCGTAGCGGGCGCCGACGCTGTCGGTGTCGCGCGAGTAGAAGGGCACGTCCAGGCCGCGGTTGTCACCGGACTGCTGGATCGCCTTGGTCCAGGTGTAGTTGGCGTACAGCTCCAGCCCGGCCAGTGCGCTGTCCTCGGCGAAGCGGTACTCCAGCGCGCTCTCCACACCCTTGTGGTCGGTGGCACCAATGTTCTGGAAGGTGGGCGGGGTGATACCCGGCACCTGCAGGATCTGGTTGTCGAAGCGCATCTTGAACACGGTCACTTCCGCGCGCAGTGCGCCGTCCTGCCAGCGCGCGCCCAGTTCGGCGGTCTTTGCCACCTCCGGGTTCAGCGGATTGCGGGCGGTCTGCGAGTTCAGCTGGATGTTCTGCACCGGCCCGAACGACGTGGTGTAGTTGCCGAACACGGTCAGCTGCGGCGTCAGCAGGTAGGCGACGTTGAGCGAGGGCAGGGCCTTGTCGTTGCGGCTGCTGAAGGTCGCCGTGCCCCCGGCCTGGCGGCGGTCCATATCGATCCACTCCATGCGCACGCCCGGAGTGATCCGCCATTGGCCGATCGCGATGCGGTCGTCGATGTAGAACGCATGGGCATCGGTGGCGTTGTCAAAGCGGGTGGTGGCACTGGCCACGCCGGTACGGCGGGTGACGGTGTAGCTGCGGTCGTTGCCGCGCTCGCGCAGGAAGCGGTAGCCGGCGGTGATGTCGTGCACGCTGGCGCCCCAGTGCAGGCGCTGGGTGTAGCGCGGCTCGATGCCGAGCACGCGGTAGTCGCGCGGCTGCACGGTCAGCTGGGTATTGGCGGCGTTGATCAGCGAGCTGGCACGGTTGCTTTCGTTGTAATAGGCCAGCACCTCGAACTCGCTGTTGGCCGACAGCGTGTTGGTGTAGCCCAGGTCGATGCCGGTGCGGTGGCCCTTCCAGAAATCAGTGGGGCGGGTGTTCTGGAACGGATCGGCCTCGTACTGCGCGCGGGTCAGGCCGCCCGGGGTCAGCGAGCGCACGTCGTAGTACGACAGTTTGGCGCGCAGCTCCTGCTGTTCGTCGATGGCATAGGCGAACTTCAGCGCCAGGTCGTTGAAACGGTCATCGCTGCCCTGTCGCCAGCCGCGGCCATCCTGGCCGGAGTAGAGCAGGGCGGCGCCCAGCCCGTTGTCGCCGGTACCGCCGAGGAAGGCGTTGTACTGGGTGCTGTCACCGCCGCCATGGTCGTAGGCGGTGTAGCGCACGCCCGCTTCGCCGTGCAGGCCTGCCTCGGTGGGAATGGCGCGGGTGCTGAAGTTGATGATGCCGCCCACGTTCTGCGGGCCGTAGCGCACCGCGCCGCCGCCGCGCACCACGTCGATCGATTCGATGTTGGACAGGCTGGTCGGCGCGAACGACAGCTGCGGCTGGCCATACGGCGCCACCGCCAGCGGTACGCCGTCCAGCAGTACGGTCGAGCGCGGCGAGTAGCGCCCGGTCAGGCCGCGCACGCCGATGTTCAGCGAGACCGAGCTGCCGGCCGTGCCGGAGTTGTCGGTGACCTGCACGCCGGGGATGCGGCGCATCGCATCGCCGATGCTGGCCGCGCCGCTGGCCTCGATGCGCTGGCGCTCGACCACCGTGCGCGCGCCGGCGAAGCTCTTGACGCTGTCATGCAGGCCGGTGCCCAGCCAGCTGCCGGACACCTGGATGCTGTCCAGCGTTGTGGCGCCGTCCTGGGCGAAGGCACGGGTGGCCGGGAGCAGGCACAGGGCGAGGGCGGCAGCCAGGGGCAGGCGGGCCGGTTGCAGGGCGTGGATGGGCATCGGTGCGGGTTGTGGAAGGTCGTAAATGAGAATTATTGCTGATTCCATTCGCTATTGGAATGCGCCTCCGGTTCATGCCGATGCCCCGGTGGTAGAGTGGGCGATTGCTTCCTGACCCGCTGAGATCCGCCATGTCCCAAGCTGCTTTCTACCCCGTCGGAACCCCTGGCCAGCCGTGGGGAGCGGCGGAGCGGGAGGCGTGGCGTGGCCGCCAGCAGCGCCTGCGTCGCTATGACGAAGAGGTGCTGCCGCGCATCGCGGCGCTGGCTTCGCGCTTTGACAAGGTGGCCTACGGCCAGCTCGACTACGCGGGCGAGACCTACACCTTGTTCGCCCTGCGCAGCCGCGACTGGAACCCGGCGCTGCCGGCTGCCCTGGTCACCGGCGGCGTGCACGGCTATGAGACCAGCGGCGTGATGGGCGCGCTGGAATTCCTCGAAAAGCACGCCGCCGACTATGCCGGCAAGGCCAACCTGCTGGTGGCGCCGTGCGTGAATCCGTGGGGCTTCGAGCGCATCAACCGCTGGAACTTCGATGCGATCGACCCCAACCGCAACTTCCGCGCCGATGGCCCGGCCCGCGAGTCGACCGCGCTGATCGAGCTGATCACACCGATCCAGGGCCAGTTCGTGCTGCACATCGACCTGCACGAGACCACCGACAGCGATGAAAGCGAGTTCCGCCCGGCGCTGGCCGCGCGTGACGGCAAACCGTTCGAGCCGGGCCTGATTCCCGATGGCTTCTACCTTGTGGACGACAGCGAAAACCCGCAAGCGGCCTTCCAGCAGGCGGTGATTGCTGCGGTGGAGAAGGTCACCCATATCGCACCGGCCGACGACAAGGGCGAGATCATCGGTTCGCCGGTGGTGGCCCATGGCGTGATCGAGTACCCGCTGGTGAAGCTGGGCCTGTGCGCCGGCATTACCGGCGCGAAGTACACCACCACCACCGAGGTCTACCCGGACAGCCCGCGGGCGACCCCGCAGCAGTGCAACGATGCACAGGTGGCAGCGGTGTGCTCGGCGCTGGATTACGCGCTCGCCCGTCGTTGATGAAAAAGGGGACGGAGGGGATTAAGTCGTTTGTGCCACAAACAACTTAATCCCCTCCGTCCCCTTTTTTCGGTTCATCCAAGCGCGTCGGCCCACCACAGTGCGGCCGGTCCCGGCGGCGTATCACGGCGCCACAGCAGGTCGCTGTGGATGCGCCGTGGCCAGCCGGGCAGCACCAGTTCCACCAGCCGGCCACGGTCATAGCGCTGCACCAGCGCCCGCGGCAGCTCGGCCCAGCCGAGGCCGTCCTCGGCCATCTCCATCACCATCAGGTAGTCGGTGGCGGTCCAGGCCAGGCCGGTGACCACGCGGGATTGATCGACTTCCGCGCTTAGGCGCACCTGCCGATGCCGCGCCAGTTGCGCGGCGGCGCGACGTCCGGCGCGGGCCAGCGGGTGTTCGCGAGCCACGTACACCGATAGTTCGCTGTGGTGGGCCAGCGGTCGGGCGACCAGCCCATCGGGATAGCGCTCCTGCCTGGGCAGCAGGCCCAGCCCGGCGCGACCACTGCGGACCAGCTCCAGTACGTCCTCGCCCTCGGCATCCAGCCATTCCAGTTCGATCTCCGGGAACGCCTCGGCGAAGCGCTGCAGGATCCGCTGCTCGGGATCGAGCTGGTAGACATCGGAAAACACCACGGTCAGGCGCGACTCGACCGGTGCGGCCAGGCGCACGCTCAACTGTTGCAGGCGCGCATCGGCGGCCAGGATCTCCTGCGCGTGGCCAAGTACCTGGCGCCCGGCCTCGGTCAGCTGCGGGTAGCGCCCACTGCGATCGAACAGGCTCACGCCCAGGTCGGCCTCCAGGTGGGCAATGGCGGTGCTGACCGTCGACTGCGTTTTGCGCAACCGCCGTGCTGCGGCCGAAAACGAGCCCAGCGCGGCGGCTTCCACGAAGGCCTGCAGGGATTCAGGGGAGTAGGGCATTGATCCATCGCTCCTGTCGATGGAATCCATTTTGATACCACCGTAAAAGGCGATGATACTGGTCGCCATCGCCCCTGTCTGCGGGGCGCTCCGGACCCTCCACGCATCGCGTGGATCTATTGAAAAGGCGGCGCGGTCCCCGCCCTGCAAGGAGCTTCACATGTCCCGTACTGTCCCCGCCCGTGGCGCGCTGGTCGCCTGGGCCTGCCTGACCGTGGCGATCGTCGCCGAAGTGGTCGGCACCTCGTTCATGGCCCATGCCGCCCGCGATGGCGGCTGGACCGGTTATCTGATCATGGCCGGCGCGCTGGCGCTGTCCTACTTCTTCCTGGCGCAGTCGGTGCGCCGCATCGCCGTGGGCGTGGCCTACGCAGTGTGGGAAGGCCTGGGCCTGACTCTGCTGACCGTGGTCGGCCTCACCGTCTTCGGTGAAAGCCTGTCGCTGCAGCAGCTGGCCGGCCTGGTACTGGCAGTGGTCGGCATCGTCTGCGTCACCCTCGGGGAGGCGCACTGATGAACACCCTGGCCCTGTTTTTCGTGATCTGTTCGGCACTGATCGATGTCGCCGCCAACATGATGGTCGCCAAGTCGGAAGGTTTCCGCCGCTGGCGTTGGGGCGTCGGCGCGATCATCCTGGTCTGGATCGCCTTCGCCCTGCTGGGCCAGGCCGTGCGTTACATGGATCTGGCCACCGCCTATGCAATGTGGGGAGCGATCGGCGTGATCGGTACCGCCACCTGCGGCCGCCTGCTGTTCGGCAACCGCCTGCGCCCGATCGGCTGGGTCGGCATCGGTCTGGTCACTGTTGCGGTGCTGCTGCTGAGTACTGCGAAGTAACGCGTCGCCGTGCCAACCAAGGTTGGCACCTACCAGTGCTCAGTCGCTGTGCCAACCAAGGTTGGCACCTACCGGTGCTCAGTCGCTGTGCCAACCAAGGTTGGCACCTACCGGCGCTAAGCCAACCAGGGCTGGCACCTGCCAGAGCGTGAGCCGCCGCAGGCAAGCGCCCCGGGGAGGATCTCTCCGGGGCGCTGATGTTTCTGCAGCAGTTAGAAGCGTGCGGTGAAGTTCAGCCGCGTGGTGCGGCCCGGGCCGGGCATCAGGCTCATCGCCAGCGTGTCCATGTAGTAGGTGTTGCGCAGGTTGCTGACCACCAGTTCCACTTCGCTGCGCGGGGTGAACTGCCAGCGTGCATAGAAGTCGTAGATGGCGGTCGGCAGGTAGATGTTCTGCAGGCCGGTCGAGCCGGTGGTGTTCCAAGGCTTGTCGAGTTCATGGGTGGGGCCGCTGTTGTAGGTGCGTCGGATGCCGGTATCAAGGCGGCGATCGAACAGACGGAAGCCCAGCGTGCTGTGGATCGAGTACTTCGGCGGGTTCTGCGCGTTGACGAACGAGGTGCCAAAGCCGCCGTCCACGCAGTCCGGCGTGGTGTCCAGCTTGCTCCACTTTGCATATGGGTCGTCGCGCAGGCGCTTGGCGGTGGCCGCGTCGCAGGTGCGTGCGCGCTGGTAGTAGCTGGCCGACAGGTCCAGGTAGGCGATGCCGGCGTCATAGCCGGACTGCAGCTCGTAACCGGACACCGTGTAGTTGTCGACGTTGTCGACGTAGAAGGCCCAGTTGCTGGAATCGAAGCGACGGGTGATGGCGTTGTCGATATCGTTCTTGAACCAGGCCACCTTGAACGCCAGGCGATCACCGTCACGCCACAGGTCCTGCTTGAGCAGGCTGAAGCCGATGTCCCAGGAACGGTTCTTCTCCGGCTTCAGGTCGGCCACCGGGGCCGAGGTGCTGTTGCCCAGCGTCGACTCGAACAGGCTGGGCATCTTCCAGCCCTGCGCATACTTCACGTAGAAGAACATGTCCGCGTCGACGTTGAAGCGCGCTTCTGCATAGGGCGCAACGCCGTGGCCCGAGCGACGGATCGCCGGCTTGTAGCCCCAGGCGGTGGGAATCTGCTTGGTGTAGAAGCCGTTGGCACCGCGCGGGTCACGGATGAAGCCGTCGAAGTCGTAGGTCTGGCCCAGCGTGCTGTCGCCATAGGGCGTGGCGCGCAGCGAGTCATACGTATAGTTGCCCTGTGCATCCGGGTACCACTCCTTGTACCAGCCTGGCAGCAGCTGGCCGCCCTTGCTCAGGCGCGCGAAGGTATAGCGCAGGTCGCGCGATTCACTGACGAAGGCCACGCGGTTGCGGTCGCGGGTGCGGTAGTCGATGAAGCGGCCGCCGGCCGTCAGCGACAGCCAGTCCCACGGCTGCCATTGCAACGATGCCACCGCGCTGGCCTCGCGGCGCGTGCCCGAGCGCAGGTAGCGGTTGTTGTTGTAGTCCACCGGCAGCACCGGCGAGTTCGGTGCGGTGTCTTCGTGCTGCAAGGACGCGCCATAGCGCAGCGTCCAGGCGCCCAGCGCATTGCTGAAACGCGTGGTGTTGCTGCTGTCCACGCCCCAACGCTGGGTCTTCACGTCCGACTGCAGGCCCGGGCCGTAGGTCTCGCCCAGCGTGTCGGGCATCTGGTCCGAGGGCACATCCTTGAACAGCGGCGTGTTGGCGATGTTGCTGTTGAACATGCGGCTGGTGGCGGTGGTGAGCCACAGCGTGCTGCTCAGGTCCAGCCACGGATGTGCCTCGGGCCGGTAGCGGTGGCGCAGCGAGGTGGCATTGACCCGCATTTTCCCCGGCTCGAACTGGAACATGGTGTTGGCCTTGTCCACGTAGGTCACCCATTCGTTGGACTCACCCACGCGTCCGATCGCCGACGGCATGATCTCGCCGAAACTCGAATTGAAGTAGCGGTGGCTCAGCTCCAGGCGCTGGTTGGGGTTGGGTGTCCAGGTGAATTTCAGCAACGCCGATTCGTTGTCGGTATGCGTGTTGAGCACTTCATCGCCCGGATGGAAGAGCTTGGACACCGCCTGGCCGGACATGCCGGTGCCGCCGCTGGACAGGTGCTGGTTGTCATAGCGACGCGCACCGTTGCTGCCGGCGAAGTAGTTGCCCTGACGGCGCCGTGCATAGGCCGCGACCAGCTGCCAGTCTTCGCCGCGCTGGGCGAAGGCCACGCTGCCGTTCCAGTCGCGCGGGTCGCGCAGGCTGTTGCGGTTGTCGCTGCCACGTGCGATCTGCTTGAAGGTGCGGGTGCGGTCGATGCTGTTGTCGGCCACACCGCCGCGCACGCGCAGGCCCCAGTCCTGGCGGTCGTCGAGGATGTCATCGGCCTTCAGCGTTTCCATGTAGACCACGCCACCGATCGCGCTGGCGGCGTTGGCGGCCAGGCTCGGCCCCTTCTCGATGCTGATCGCGCTGATCAGGTCCGGGTCGAGGTAGCTGCGCTGCTGCACACCGGCATAGCCGCGGTACACGTCGATGGCCTGCTGGCCGCCGTCGATGATCACCGGCACCCGGTTCTGGCCCTGCAGGCCGCGGATGTTCACGTCCAGCGCACCACCATTGCGTACGTCTCCGGTGTGCACGCCGACTGCGCCGGCCAGCACATCGCCGATCGACTGGCCGCGGAAGCGTTCCAGCTGCTGGTGGTCCAGATGCACGCGCGAGCCGCTGTCGCGGTATACGGCATCGGCATCGGCCAAGCCCCAGGGCGACGCACCTTCGCTGGCCTGGCCGGCTACGCGCAGGGTGCCGATCTGGCGCACACCAGCATCGGTGGCGGGGGCGGCCTGCAGCACCACGCCGCTGGCATCACGCTGGAACGACAGGCCGGTGCCGGCCAGCAGCTGCGCCAGCGCGGCCTCGGTGTTGAGCGAGGTCTGCACGCCGCTGCTGTGGCGGCCGCGGGTCAGGCGCGCATCGGTGGCGATGGACAGGCCGGACTGCTGGCCGAACGTGGTCAAGGCCTGGTCGAGCGGTCCGGCCGGGATCTGCCAGCGAACGGCAGCGGCTGCATCCTGTGCGTGGGCGGCCGCCGGGAACAGGCACGGGGTGAACAGGGCCAGGCACAGCGCGATGGCAAGCGGGCGAGGGGAGGGGCAGGGGAGCTTCATAGGGGGGCGGCAACATCCGCAATGGGTTCCCTTGTAGTGCCCGCCGAGCGCGCAGAAAGGGAACCGCCATTTCAACGTGGACGCACAACGGTCCACCATGGCCAGCGTTGCTCGATGCGGATCGGCAGGGCGCGCGCCAGCAGTTTCAGGGCCTGCAGGCTGTCCAGGCGTGGCAGTACCGCAGTGACATTCAATGCGGACAGCGCCGGATCACAGCCCAGATAGCCACCATGGTGGCGGGCCAGTTCGTCGATCACCCGGATCAGCTGCGTGTCCTGCACCTGCAGTCGTCCGTCCTGCCAGTTGCCGCGCAGAGGATCGGCAGCCACCGATGTCAGTCCCCCCATCGGTCCGATCTGCAGCGCACTTCCCGCGGGCACATCCAGCGCCGCACCGAACATCGGGAGGCAGCGCACCACGCCTTCGAACACGTCCAATCGGCTGTCCTGCGCTTCGCGGCCGACCGCGAAGCGGGTGCCGATCGGCCGCAGATTCGCGCCAGGTACATGCACGGTCAGGGGCAGCCCGGAGAATGCGGGGTGATGTCCGGTCTGCAGCAGCAGTTCGCCGCGCAGCAGATGCAGGGCGCGGTGGCCGTTGCCGATGTCGATGGTCACTTCGCTGTTGGCGTTGAGCCACAACTGGCTGCCATCGGCCAGCGTCCAATGACCGGTGTGCCCGGCAGCGGTGCGTTGCGTTTGCAGGTGGCGCTGCGCCTGCAGCCCGTGCAGGCCGAGAATTGAGACCGCACCGATGCCGAGTGCGCCGCCGAGACTGCGAAGCGCGCGGCGGCGGCGATGGCCGGCGGCATCGAGCGCCGTTGCTGCCGCCGGTGCCGACAGCGGGGCGAACGATTGCCAGACCGCCTCGACCCGTCGCCAGGCATCGGCGTGACCAGCATCGGCCTGCAGCCAGACGTGCCAGCGCCGCTGGTCGCCGTCGCTCCAGCCCTGTTGGCGCAGCGCGAACCATTCGGCTGCCTGTTCCAGCGCCGGGCTGGCCAATGCCACACTCATGCCGCCGCGTCGCCGGACAGGCGCAGGCAGTGCAGCATGGCCTGCGCCATGTACTTCTTGACCATGCGTTCGGACACGCCGAGCTGCACGCCGATCTCCGCATAGCCCAGGCCGGACAGCCGCGCCAGCAGGAACGCGCGCCGTGGCCGCTCGGCGAGGCCGGACAGCATGTCGGCGATGGCATGCAGCAACTGCAATGCCTGGGTGCGCTCCTCTGCCGAGGGATGCACCGGCTCCGGTTGGGCGGCCAGCGCGGTCAGGTAGGCGCGTTCCAGGTCCGCGCGCTGCCAGTGGTTGACCAGCAGGGCGTGCGCGATGGTGCTGAGATAGGCGCGCGGCAAGCGCAGTTCTGATGGATCGACACGACGGCTGAGCAGGCGCAGGAAGGTGTCCTGGGTCAGGTCGGCGGCGCAGTCGGCGTTGTGCGTGCGGCGGCGCAACCAGCCGAGCAGCCAGCCATGGTGTTCGCGGTAGAACCCCGCCAGCGCAGTGCTGGAGGCGGCGGGCACGGCCATCGGCATTGATCATTAATGAGAATGATTCCCATTATAGGGTGATCGAGCGGCGCGCGACAAACGTTGCGCGGGGCGCAGCGGGAGAGGTCGCCGGATTTGCGATGCCCGACGTGCTCGCCGACACTGCGGTTTTCCACAGGGAGTGCCCGCATGTTCAGCCACATCACCGTTGGAACGAACGACATGGACGCCGCGCATCGCTTCTACGATGCACTGTTCGGTGCGTTGGGCGCACGTCCGGGCGTCTTCGATGACAAGGGCCGTCTGGTGTATTTCAAGGATGGCCGTATGTTCATCGTCACCGCGCCGATCGACGGTCAGCCGGCATGCCACGCCAACGGCGGCACCATCGGCTTCACCCTCGACAGTGCTGAGGCCGTGCGTGGCTGGCAGGACGCCGGCGTGGCCCATGGCGGCACCGCCATCGAAGACCCGGCCGGCATCCGCAGCATGGCCGGGCGCCAGCTGTTCCTGGCCTACCTGCGCGACCCGGATGGCAACAAGCTGTGCGCGGTGCATGTGATGTCGTAATTGGACAGTACGCGCGCGGCCGCGTCGCAGGCAGTGCGCGCGGCTGTGCTCGCAGCCGTCTGCCGGCGCGCGCGTGATAACACGTAATGGTGGATCGGGCCTGTGACCGCTGGCCACAACTTCATGCTCTGTCCACTGCGGTTCAGCCACAATCGGTCGGCTAACCCTTTGATCTACCGGAGAACGCCGCCCCATGGATGTACTGGAG
The DNA here is from genome assembly GCF_029845105.1 of Stenotrophomonas sp. GD03654. Lineage (NCBI taxonomy): Bacteria > Pseudomonadati > Pseudomonadota > Gammaproteobacteria > Lysobacterales > Lysobacteraceae > Stenotrophomonas > Stenotrophomonas sp. GD03654. Next base: position 36,777 of record NZ_JAOCLC010000005.1, read on the forward strand.
CCGCAACAATCCCCGGTGCGCACCCTTCGGCCTGTGTTCGCCTTCGCGGCGATCGTTGTCGTGGCGTTCGCGCTGTTCGTCAGCCTGTTCCCGCTGGGCGCAGGCCGCCTGCTGCTGAAGGCGCAGGACTGGGCCGCACTCAATGTCGGCTGGTACTACCTGCTGGCGATGACCCTGTACCTGGTGTTCGTGGTCGGCGTGGCGCTGTCCAAATACGGTGGCATCAAGCTCGGCGCCGACCATGACGAGCCGGAGTTCAGCTACCTCTCCTGGGCCGGCATGCTGTTCGCCGCCGGCATCAGCATCACCCTGTTCTTCTTCTGCGTTTCCGAGCCGCTGACCCACTACCTGCAACCGCCGCAGGGCGATGCGGCCGCGGGCGAGGCTGGTGCGCGCCAGGCCATGCAGCTGCTGTTCCTGCACTGGGGCCTGCATGGTTGGGGCGTGTTCGCGCTGGCGGCGATGGCGATGGCCTACTTCGCCTACCGCCACAACCTGCCACTGGCCCTGCGCTCGGCGCTGTATCCGCTGATCGGAAAGCGCATCAACGGGCCGATCGGTTACACCGTGGACGCGCTGGGCATTGTCGCCACCGTGTTCGGCATCGGTGCCGACATGGGCTTCGGCGTGCTGCACCTTAACGCCGGCCTGTCGCACCTGTTCAACATCCCGCACTCCAACCTGGTGCAGATCATCCTGGTGGTCAGCATGATGGGCGCGGCGGTGGCGGTGGCTGTGTCCGGGGTGGAGAAGGGTGTGCGCTGGATGGCCAACATCAACATGCTGCTGGCGATCGCGCTGGTGCTGTTCATGCTGTGCGCCGGCCCCACTCAGTACCTGCTCAGCACGCTGATGCAGAACCTGGGCGACTATCTGGGCAGCGTGGTCGGCAAGAGTTTCGATGTGTATGCCTATGGTGGCCGACCGGAATGGCTGGGTGGCTGGACGGTGTTCTATTGGGCCTGGTGGATCGGCTGGGCGCCGTTCGTTGGCCTGTTCATCGCGCGCATCTCGCGTGGCCGCACCATCCGCGAATTCGTGTTCGGCGTGCTGCTGATTCCGCTGGGCTTCACCCTGGCCTGGCTGTCGATCTTCGGCAACAGTGCTCTGGACCAGGTGCTGCACCACGGCCAGCAGCAGTTGGCACAGCTGGCAGTGGATGATCCACCGACGGTGCTGTATGCACTGCTCGATGGCTATCCGTGGAGCCGCACGGTGATCGCGGTGACGGTGCTGGTCAGCTTCATCTTCTTCGTGACCTCGGCTGATTCGGGGGCAGTGGTGTTGTCCACGCTGTCCTCGCACGGCGGTGCGCCGGAGGATGATGGTCCGCGTTGGCTTCGCGTGTTCTGGGGCACGGTGATCGCGGTGCTGACCGCCGGGTTGCTGCTGGCCGGCAGCATCGATGCGCTCAAATCGGCGGTGGTGCTGGCGTCGCTGCCGTTCTCGGCGGTGCTGCTGCTGATGATGTGGGGGCTGACCCGCGCCTTCAGTGACGAATCGCACCGCAAGCGCGCGCTGCAGTACCGGCCATCGCCGCTGATCGGTGACGACCGCCACCACCAGGGCTGGCGCCAGCGCCTGAGCCAGGCGATGCATTTCCCGGTGCGCGACCAGGTCTACCGCTTCATGGACGACACGGTGAAGCCGGCGATGGAGGCGGTGGCCGAACAGCTGCGCGGCCAGGGCTGGGACGTGTCCACGCGCTTCGAGGCCGGCGACATGGAGCTGACGGTGAATCACGGCGAGCAGCAGGACTTCCTGTACAGGGTGATCCTGAGCGGCTACCTGACCCCGTCGTTCGCCGCACAGCAGTTGCGCAACCAGCGTTACTACCGCGCTGAAGTGCATCTGTTCGAAGGCAGCCAGGACTACGACCTGGTGGGCTACAGCCGCAAGCAGATCATCAATGACATCATCAGCCAGTACGAACGGCACCTGCAGTTCCTGCACCTGAGCCGGTGATGCGGTGGGTGCGGACCGTTGGTCCGCACCCCCTGTAGAGCCGAGCCCGCGCTCGGCTCCTCGGTGTCGGAAGAGCAGCCGAGCATGGCTCGGCTCTACAGTGGCAATCAGAACCTGTAACGAGCGCCCAGCGAGACGAACTGTCCGCGCAGGTTGTACTGGCTGATGTCGAAACCGTTGGAGCCACCGGCCGGGTCGAACGGCGGATCCTTGTCGGTCAGGTTCAGCACCGACAGCGACAGCGTAGTGTTGGCAATGCCTTCGTAGGCCACATACAGGTCCAGTTGGTGATACGGCTTGATGCGGTCACGCAGGCCGGGGTTGCTGGTCGCCGTGGCCACGCGCTGGTCGTAGCCGCTCACGTACTGCAGGCTCAGCGTGCTGCTCCAGTCGCCCACCGCCCAGTTCAGCGACGTGGTGCCACGGGTGCGCGGCAGTGCGCCGTGGCGGTTGTTGCCGGCCCCTTCATACGGTGCCTGACCGGCCACCAGCGGCTGCTTGAAGCTGAGCAGATGGGTCCAGCTGCCGGCCACGGTGAAGTTGCCCCAGCCGTCGGTGCGGAAGGTGCGGTTGGCTTCCAGGTCCAGGCCCGAGGTAGTCAGCTCGCCCTGGTTGGCATACTGGTTGGTGATGAACTGGATGCGCCCCTGTGCATCACGTTGCACGCGGCCGGGGAACAGCGTCGGGTTGTCGACGATGAACTGCGCGCTGTCCGGCTTGACCAGGTTGTCCTGCTCGATGCGGTACCAGTCCAGGCCGATGCTGGTATCGCCATCGGGGGACCACACCGCGCCCACGTTGAAGTTGCGCGAGCGTTCGGCCTTCAGGTCCGGATTGCCGGTGCGGATGTTGGTCACGCCACGGCTGCCACCGGGCTGCAATGGATCCAACGGATCGATCACCGAGCCGTAGCTGACGGTCTGGCCCGGCGCGATCTCCGGCAGCGACGGTGCACGGAAGCCACGCGAGAACGAACCACGCAGCAGCAGGCTGTCCAGCGGCTGCCAGCGCAGCGCTACCTTCGGCGAGAACGCCTTGCCGAAGTCGTCATAGTGGTCGCCACGACCGGCCACCTGCAGCTCCAGCGTGCGGTGCAGCGGCACGCTCAGTTCCGCATAGGCGGCGCTGACCTGGCGCTCGCCGTTGACCACGTTGATGGCCGGGCGCAGTTCGGTGCCCGACAGCACCTGCGCGCTGGTGCGCGCATCCAGTGATTCCTTGCGGAACTCCGCACCCCAGGCAAAGCCGACCGTACCGGCTGGCATCTCCCACAGCGAGGTCGAGGCCTTCAGGTTCAACGAGTGCAGCTTGTACCAGCCTGGCCGCTTGGTCTGCAGGCGCAGTGCATCCAGCGCGCCCGGCGTGGCGGACGGGTTGAGGAAGTTGTAACTGCCATCGCGCAGGATCTGTTCGAACGCGTAGCGGTTGACGAAATTGTCGACGTATTCTCGCTGCGCGCTCTGCGAAGTCAGCGCCGCCACTTCCCAGTCCCAGCGCTCGCCACTGCCGCGCACGCCGGCCAGGGCACGGTAGAACACCTGGGTGTTGTCCTTCAGGCGCGGGCCGATGTCGAAGAAGGTGTACTCGAACGGCAATGGCGTGCTGCCCGGGTTGTTCGGGTGGCCGACCGGCAGCACCGCCGGCACGTCGATCAGGGTGCCGGTGGCCGGGTTGTAGGCACGCAGGCCCGGGCCGACGGTCAGCGGCGCGCTGAAGATCTGGTCGGCCTTGTTGTGGCTGTACAGCACGTCGGCGAACGCCTCGACGTTGTCATTGAAGCGGTACGTTGCACTCAACGACGCCTGCAGGCGCTCGGCGCCGGGCTGCAGGGTCTTGAACGGCTGCGCGTTGAAGGCGCAGGCCTGGCCGGGCAGGGTGCTGCCGAAATCGCTGTACGGGCGCAGCTGGCTGCCATCCGGGCAGTTGGCGAACGGTTGCGGCGCGCGCGGGTTGGACAGCCAGTTGCCACCGGCAGTGGACCAGCCGGCCAGGCGGCCACCGGGCTTGTCGCGGAAATCGCCGCTGCGGGTGTAGGCACGCTGGTCGGCGTCGAGGCGATCACGCTTGAGCAGGTCCAGCCCGAACAGCACGTTCCAGCCCTGCTGTTCGAGGTCACCGAAGCCGGCCAGCAGGCTGGCCTTGCGTTCGTCGAGACCGCCCTGGGTGGCGGTACCGAGGCCGCCGCCCACTTCCACGCCCTGGAAGTTCTTTCGCAGGATGATATTGATGACGCCGGCGATGGCGTCGGAACCGTACACCGCCGAGGCACCATCCTTCAGCACTTCGATGCGCTCGACCGCGCTGATCGGCAGCGCATTGAGGTCGACGAAGGTGTCCTGGGTGTTGAGCGCAAAACCGAAGTTGGCCACGCGGTAGCCGTTGACCAGCACCAGCGTGTTCTTCGGCGACAGGCCGCGCAGGCCGATCGACGCCGAGCCGGCGGCGAAGCTTCCGGTGTACTGCTCGTCGAAGCTGTTGCCAGCGTTGGCCGACAGGTTGCGCAGCACGTCGGTGAGGGTGGAGCGGCCGGTCTGCTCGATCTGTTCGCGGCTGACGATCTGCACGGGGTTGGGCCCAGCGGTATCGCTGCGCTTGATGTTGGAGCCGGTCACAAGCACGGTGCCTAGGGTGGTGCTGTCCTTGCCGGAGTCGGCGGTTTCAGCGGCGCCGGCAGCGCCGGCGATGAGGCCCAGCGCGATGGCGCTGGCAAGCAGGTTCAGGGTGGTGCGGTACATGAAGCGACAACGCCGAACGGGGGAGGAGCCATCAGTACCGCACGCAGCCCCGTGCGCCTTCCAATGACGAAAGCGCATTCAGTTATACATCACAGGTTCTTAACGAAAGTCGGTGCCTCCGTTTGAGCAGACCCACTCGGTGGGTGCGGACCGTTGGTCCGCACTCCCCTGTAGAGCCGAGCCTACGCTCCGCTCCACACACTGACCGGAAAGCAGCCGAGCATGGCTCGGCTCTACAGAAGGCAATGTCAGCCGATCAAGGCCGCAGCAGCACCTTGCCGTTACGGCCCGAACCGGCGCCGGCCTTCGCCGCCTGGGCGATGTCGTCCAGCGCGAAGATCTGCTCCACCGGCAGGGTCAGTTCGCCGCTCGCCGCACGCTTCAGCAGTTCGCCAACCAGCCGGCGCTTGTCTTCCACCGCCATCGCCTGGCTGACCTTGCTGCCCCAGAATCCCTTCACCGTGGCTTCCTTGTAGATCAGTCCACCGGCGGGGATGCGCATCGGTTCGCCGCTCATCACACCGAACGACACCAGGGTGCCGTGGTGGCCGAGCAGGTCAACCAGGTCACCGCTGGCGTCGCCGCCGATGGAATCCACTGCGGCCGCGGCCTGTGCTTCGCCGGTTGCCTCACGCACGCGATCCTTCCAGCCGTCCACCGACGTGTCGAACACATGATCGATGCCCAGCGCCTGCAACTGTGCGACCGCATCGGCATTGCGCACCAGGTTGGCCACGTGCACGCCACGCGCCCGCGCCAGCATCGCCAGTGACTTGCCCACCGCACCGTTGGCAGTGTTCTGCACGATCCACTGGCCCGCCTCGACGTGCAGGAACTCCAGCAGCATCAGCGCGCTCAGCGGCATCGCGATCAACTGCGCGGCCATCTCGTCCGGGATCGCCTCCGGCATCGGGATCACCATGCGTGCCGGCGCAATGAACGCTTCGGCCCAGGTGCCGTGCACCGAGGCGGCGGCGACCCGCTGGCCGATCTGCAGGCCGTCGACACCGTCGCCGAGTGCATCGACCACGCCCAGTGCTTCACTGCCACCGATCGCCGGCAGCGTCGGCTTGTAGCCGTACAGGCCACGCACGGTCAGTAGGTCGTGGTTATGGATCGAGGCCAGCACGGTGCGGATGCGCACCTCGCCGGGGCCGGGCTCGGGCAGCGGCGCATCGGCAATGGCAAGGACGTCGGCCGGGTCGCCGAAGGAGGGGTACTGGGCAGCGCGCATGGACGGTGTTCCGGGGAAAGTGGATGTTGTACCGAACTGGGGACGCAGGCGTTGTCGACAAGGCGCCGCAGGTGCAACACGGCATCCTGCGACTGATCGTCGCGACATGTGCTGATTACCGCATCTTGTGTTGACGGCTTCGAGTATCCCCACTATGTTGTGGCCGTCACTCCCGGTCAGCCGTCGCCGCCGGACATGCAGCAAACGTCCCGCGGCCCGCCCCTGAGGCTTGCCGTGTCGACGCGGCCGCCATCGCGCGGACCCAGATCGCCCCCACGGCCCGGATACCGGCCGCAGGCGCAGGCAATTGCCGACGACCTGGTGTTCCCGCGCTATGGCATCCTACCCCGACCGCCCCGTGCGCCGGTATCGCGTGCAGGGCCGCCACGGCATCGACCGCCACGCGCGTGCGAGCCTGGAGTTCCACCACATGACCGACAGTACCTTCCGCGTGGCCGATCTGGCCGGCGCTGGCGGCGCCTTGCGCGCCGGCGGCGAGCGTGTGCCGACCTGGATTACCAAGGAGGCCGGCAACCGCCGCCTGCCGTTCGAGGCCGAGCGCCTGCAGCGCAGCATCGATGCAGTGCATGCCGAGTTCCCGCAGCTGGATGTGAGCGACTACCGCCGTGTGGTGCAGGCGATGGTCGAGCGCAAGCCCAGCATCAGCGCCGACGACCTGGTCGATCTGCTGATCCGTGAGGCCGAGTCGCGCGTGGACCTGGTCGCGCCGGAGTGGGAGCAGTTCGCCGCGCGCATCTACCTGCGCCGCCTGTACAAGCGCGCCAGCCGCAACCGCTTCTACGACGTCGGCCTGAAGTACGGCTCGTATGTGGGCCTGCAGGAAAGCCTGGCTGACCGTGGCATCTACAGCAACGACATCCTGCGCTGCTACTCGAAGGAAGAATTGCAGCAGGCCGGCGAGATGATCAATCCGGAACGCGATCGACTGTTCGCCTACAACGGCCTGTACCTGCTGGCCACGCGCTATCTGGCCAGCGACCGCAGCCGCGAGGTTTATGAACTGCCGCAGGAGCGCTGGCTGACCATCGCGCTGTACCTGATGCAGGAGGAAAAGCCGCGCGAGCGGCGCATGCAGCTGGTCGGCGAGGCGTACTGGGCGCTGTCCAACCTGTACATGACGGTGGCCACGCCGACCCTGGCCAATGCCGGCAAGGTAGGTGGGCAGCTGTCCAGCTGCTTCATCGACACGGTGGACGACAGCCTGCAGGGCATCTATGACTCCAACACGGATATCGCCCGCGTGTCCAAGCACGGCGGCGGCGTCGGTGCCTACCTCGGCTACGTGCGCAGCAGCGGCGCACCTATCCGTGGCGTGGCCAATTCCTCCGGCGGCGTGGTGCCGTGGATCAAGCAGCTCAACAACACCGCGGTGTCGGTCGACCAGCTCGGCCAGCGCAAGGGTGCGGTGGCGGTGTACCTGGACATCTGGCACCGCGATATCGAAGCCTTCATGGACCTGCGCCTGAACAATGGCGACCAGCGCCTGCGCGCGCACGATGTGTTCACCTCGGTCTGCGTGCCGGACCTGTTCATGGAGGCGGTGGAGCGTCGCGCCGACTGGTACCTGTTCGACCCGCACGAGGTGAAGCAGGCCAAGGGCTGGTACCTGCAGGACTTCTACGACGAGAAGCGCGGCTCAGGCAGCTTCCGCGACCGCTATGCCGAACTGGTAGCCGACGAGCGCATCAGCCGACGCACGGTGAAGGCCATCGATCTGTTCAAGCGGATCATGCTCAGCCAGTTGGAGACCGGCAATCCGTTCCTGTTCTACCGCGACGAGGTCAACCGCCGGAACCCGAACAAGCACGCGGGCATGATCTATTCCAGCAACCTGTGCACCGAGATCCTGCAGAACATGAGCCCGACGCGGATGATCCAGGAGATCGTCAGCGGCGACCAGATCGTCACCACACGCCGCGCCGGTGACTTCGTGGTCTGCAACCTGTCCTCGATCAACCTCGGCCGCGCGATCAGCGCGCCGGATGACCTGCTGGCCACCGATGTGCTGGAGCGCCTGATCCCGATCCAGGTGCGCATGCTCGACAACGTGATCGACCTCAACGCGTTGCCGGTGCCGCAGGCCACCATCACCAACCGCAAGTACCGCGCTATCGGCCTGGGCACGTTCGGTTGGCACCACCTGCTGGCGCAGCAGGCGATCCAGTGGGAATCACCGGATGCCGAAGAATTGGCCGACCGTCTCTACGAACGCATCAACTTCCTGACCATCCAGGCCAGCGCGCAGCTGGCGAAGGAGAAGGGCAGCTACCCGATGTTCGCGGGTAGTGACTGGCACAACGGGCGTTACTTCCGTGACCGCGACTACAGCGGCGCCGCATGGGACAGCCTGGCCCACGAGGTCGCCACGCACGGCCTGCGCAACGGCTGGCTGCTGGCCGTGGCACCGAACATGAGCACCGCGCAGATTGCCGGTTCCACTGCCTCCATCGACCCGATCTACAGCGCGTTCTACTACGAGGAAAAGAAGGACTTCCGGCGGCCGGTGGCAGCGCCGGGCCTGTCGCTGGAAACCTGGCCGTACTACGAGAAGGGTGCCTACAAGGTCGACCAGTTCGCCAGCGTGCGCCAGAACGCCCGCCGCCAGCGCCATGTCGACCAGTCGATCAGCTTCAACCTGTACGTGCCCAGCACCATCCGCGCCAGCACGCTGCTGGAACTGCACCTGAGCGCCTGGCGCGAAGGCCTGAAGACCACGTACTACGTGCGCTCCAACGACATCGACATCAGCGAATGCGAATGGTGCTCCAGCTGATTGCTTCGACTCCTGTAGAGCCGAGCCTATGCTCGGCTCAGGCGCAAGGCAGCCGAGCGTGGGCTCGGCTCTACAACGGCAACGCACGCAATACGAAGGTAGACGACCATGGCAACCCCCCTCGACCGCATCAAGATCCTCGAACCGCGCCATCCCAACCGCAGCACCGGCATCATCAACGGCCGCACCAGTGGCATCCTCAACTGGAACGACATCCCGTACCCGTCGTTCTATCGGGCCTACAAGGAGCTGTCGACCAACTTCTGGATTCCCGACGAGGTCGACATGAAGCTGGACGCCCGCCAGTACGGCGAGCTCAACTCGCGCGAAAGGAACGCGTACGACTCGATCATCGGCCTGCTGGCCACGCTCGATTCACCGCAGACCCGCTTCATCTACAACGTGGCCGAGTACATCACCGATCCGGCCGCGCATGCCAATGCGGCGATCATCGGCCAGCAGGAAGTGATCCACAACGAGAGCTACAGCTACGTGCTGGCCTCGATCACCGATCTGCCAAACCAGAACCGCATCTTCGAGATCGCCCGTACCCACCCGACCATCATCAAGCGCAACGCGCCGATCATGGGGGCGTACGACGACTTCATGCGCGAGAAGACCGCCGAGACCCTGCTCAAGTCGCTGATCCAGTCCTCGATCCTTGAAGGCATCAACTTCTATTCCGGGTTCGCCTACTTCTACAACATGGTGCGGCAGAACCGCATGAACGGCACCGGCAAGATCATCAGCTTCATCAACCGCGACGAACTGGCGCATACCAAGTTCATCAGCGAGCTGATCCGCGCCATCATCGGCGAGAACCCGGAGTTGCAGACCAACGAGTTGACCGCCTACGTGCACCAATCGTTCGAACACGCGATCGAACTGGAGACGCAGTGGTCGTCGGAGGTGCTGGACGGCATCGATGGCATCGACGTGGACGAGATGGTGCGCTACGTGAAGTACCGCGCCAACAAGATGGCCGGCATGCTCGGCATCGAGCGCCTGTACAGCGACACCACCGACAACGTGATGCCGTGGATCAAGGCCTACGCTGACAACTTCACTGAAACCAAGACCGACTTCTTCGAGATGCGCAATGCAAGCTACAAGAAGACCAACGTCGACAACGGCTTCGACGATCTCTGAGCCCAGCGCCGCGCTGAGTATCCTGGTGGTGGTCGCCTCGTTGAGCGGCAACACCCGCGAACTCGGCCGGCAGATCGCCGAGCGCTGCTGCGGTGCCGGCCATGCGGTGCACTGGCAGGAGGTCGACGACCTGCGCCAGGCGCCGCCACTGGCCGCCGGCGAGGCCGATCTGGTCCTGCTGGGCAGCTGGACCGACAACGCTGGCCGCACGCCGGCGGAGATGAAGGCGTGGGTGGCCGGCATCGCCGAGCGCGGCGAGCGGCCACGGCAGCTGGCAGTGTTCGGCACCGGCGAAACGCAGTGGGGGCAGGAGTACTACTGCGGCGCCGTGCACCGGCTGATCCGCTATTTCCGCAGCGACTATCCGCCGTTGGAGATCGAACAGATGCCGCATGGCGTTCGCCATGCCGAAGCCATTGATGCTTGGATCAATACGGTCCTGGCCCATTACTGGAGCAACAGCGATGCAGATCATCGACGCCACCACGCCTGAGCAGTTCCAGCAGCTGCTGGCCGAGCACCCGCGGGTGCTGGTGGATTTTCACAAGGACCAGTGCCCGGGCTGCCGGATGCTGGAGATGTCGTTGCACCGGGTGGCCAACAGCGTGGCGGGGCAGGGCACGACCCTTCTGCGCGTGCAGCTGGAAGTGCTGGGTGAGGCGTTCTTCCGCGAGTTGGGGCTGCGGCAGACGCCGACGCTGTCGCTGTTCCGTGATGGTGACGAACGTACGCGCCTGGCCGGGTTCCAGTCGCCGCAGCAGATCGAGGCCGCGATCGCGTTGCATTTGTAGAGCCGAGCCATGCTCGGCTGCTGTTCGTGCGGTGTGCGATGAGTCGAGCATGGCTCGACTCTAGACAGGCGTCCCTGGCATCTCGCGCTATGCGCCGCTGAAGGTATCCACCAGCAGTTTCACGTTCAACACCACGATCACCAGCGCGATCACCCAGGCAATCGCGCCCAGCCAGCGCGGTGCGACCAAGGTGCCCATCGTCACCTTGTCGGTTACGATCCGCACCAGCGGGATGATCGCGAACGGTAGCTGCATCGACAGCACCACCTGGCTCAGCACCAGCAGCTTCACCGCGCCCTGGTCGCCGAAGAGCATGATCACCACCACCACTGGAATGATTGCCAGTGCGCGTGTGATCAGTCGACGCAGCCACGGCGGCAGGCGCAGGTGCAGGAAGCCTTCCATCACGATCTGCCCGGCCAGCGTCGCGGTCACCGTCGAATTCAGGCCGGAGGCCAGCAGGGCGACGGCAAACAGTGTCGCTGCGGCGCCCACGCCCAGCATCGGGGCCAGCAGCTGGTGCGCCTGCTCGATGTCTTCCACATCAAAGCGGCCGTTGGCATGGAACACCGCCGCCGCCAGGATCAGGATGCTGGCGTTGATGAACAGTGCGAGGGTCAGCGCGAGGGTACTGTCGGTCACTGCCCAGCGCAGGGCACTGCGACGGCCCTCGTCGGTACGCGGATAGGCGCGGGTCTGCACGATGGACGAATGCAGATAGAGGTTGTGCGGCATCACCGTGGCACCAATGATGCCGATGGCGATGTACAGGGCGTGCGGATCAGTTACCACCTGCGCGTGCGGAATGAATCCGCCCAGCACGTCCATCACCGGCGGTGCGGCCAGCACGATCTGCACCATGAAGCAGCCGAAGATCACCATCAGCAGCGCGATCACGAAGGCTTCCAGCGCACGGAAACCGCGGTTCATCATCAGCAGCACCAGCAGGGTGTCCAGGGCGGTGATGACCGCGCCCCACAGCAGTGGCAGATCGAACAGCAGTTTCAGTGCGATCGCGGTGCCGATCACCTCGGCCAGGTCGCAGGCGATGATCGCCGCCTCGCACAGCGCCCACAGCGCCAGGTTCACCGGTTTCGGATACCGGGCGCGGCAGGCCTGCGCCAGGTCCATGCCGGTGGCGATGCCGAGCCGCGCCGACAGCGCCTGCAGGATGACGGCCATCAGGTTGGAAATGAGGATGACCGACAACAACAGGTAGCCGAAGCGCGAACCGCCGGCGAGGTCGGTGGCCCAGTTGCCCGGGTCCATGTAGCCGACCGAGATCATGTAGCCCGGGCCGAGGAAGGCCAGCAGGCGGAACCACCAGTGCCCCTTGTCGGGCACCGCGACCGAGGCGTTGAGCGCGCCCAGGCTGGCCGGAGTGGAGGCCGAAGGGTCGCGGGGCGCCAGGGTGTTCATGGGTCCGAATATAGCTCCTGCTATAGTCATTAGCAATGTGAAACAATCGTCTTTATCGCGTTACTGGTCCAGAATTCAGGTTCAACACCGGATTACACCGGAAGGACAGGCGCAGGCGTGGGCAAGACCGACGATTCGACATCGCTGAAAAGCACCCCCTTGATCGAGGCCGAGCGCCAGGTCGAGAGCTTCCGGCAAGTGCGCGAGGCGCACCGGATGGAGCTGGTGGAGGACTATGTCGAGCTGATCTCGGATCTGCTGGCCGACGGCGGCGAGGCCCGCCAGGTCGACATCGCGACCCGCCTGGGCGTGGCCCAGCCCACCGTGGCGAAGATGCTGCGGCGGCTGGCCCGCGATGGCTGGGTGGTGCAGCGACCGTACCGCGGCGTGTTCCTGACCCCGGAAGGCGAGGCGCTGGCGCATGCCAGCCGCCAGCGTCATCAGACCGTGGAGCGTTTCCTGCTGGCGCTCGGGGTGGATCCGGATACCGCACGGCGTGATGCCGAGGGCATCGAGCACCATGTGAGCGAGCAGACGCTGGCGTTGTTTGAAGCGTTCGTGCGCAAGGCCGAGGGCGGGGCGCCGTGACGGTAGCGCCGGGCCATGCCCGGCGGCATTTCGTGCGATCCCGATTTTTGTAGAGTCGAGCCATGCTCGACTGCTGTTCGCGCGGTGATGGAATGAGTCGAGCGTGGCTCGACTCTACAATTCGGGCGGGCAACGGGCCTGCTGCTGCGCGCACGCCCGTTTCGCCCATTCCTTCAACACCGGCTGCAGGCCTTCATAGCGCCGGCCGTGCCAACCATTGGCCAGCACCCTGCCGTCGGCATCGATCAGTACCAGATTCGGCGGTGCCAGCCCGGCCAATGCCTGCAGCGCCGGCATGCGCGCGGCGCGGCGTGGGTCCAGCACCGGCCACGGCATGTCCTGCGCGTGCATGTAGCGGCGCAGCGCGGCCTCGCTTTCATCCAGGCTGACGTACACCACTTCGGTATCGGCGCCGGCCTCGCGCAACGCGTCGCGCACGCTGCGCAGCGTGGGTACGAAGGCGTGGCACGGTGCACACCAGTCGGCACCGAAGTACAGCGCCACCAGTTTCGGCGGCTGCGTCCACTGCATCGGCCGCAGCGAACGCTGCTCCGGCCGCATCAGCGAGGCCGAGACCTGCGCGTGCAGGTCCGCAGCCATCGCCGGTGAGGCCAGCAGCACGGCACAGGCCAGCAACAGCGCTCGTAGTGGATCAGAACGCATAGCGCAGGTTGACGTACCACGAACGCGCGAAACGCGGCCCGTAGACATAGTCGCTGTCACGCAGCGCGCCCACTTCCAGGTCCTTCTGGCGCTGATCGAACACGTTCTTGACGCCTGCGGCCACCGACACTTCCTGCTGCGCCTGCGCGCCCAGATGCCGGTGCCAGCGCGCACCGAGGTCGGTGACCAGGAACGAGCGCGTGCGGTGCAACGCGCCCAGCCGGTTGTTCAGCACCGACATCGGTCCGGTATGGCGCAGCGCGACGAAGGTTTCCCAGGGCTCGGCGGGCATCCAGCTGAGCTGGGCCAGGCCAGTCCAGCGCGGGGTCTTCAGGTAGTCGCGGCTTTCGATCACGGTGTCGCCACCATCGCCGGTGTCGTCGAAGATGCGCTGCGGTTCGCGGAAGCGCGAGCGGTACCACGAGGCGCCGGCGGTCAGGCGCCACTGCGGCGAGGGTTGCCAGCCGAGGTTGGTTTCCGCGCCCAGCACGTTGGAGCCGGAGGCGTTGTAGCGCAGCTGGCTCAGTTGTCCGTCATCGCCACGCTGGATCTCGCCCAGCGCGAAGGTGTCGCGGATGCGTGCATAGGAGGCAGTGGCATCCCAGCTCCACACCGGATTGGCCGGGTCCGAACGCCAGTCGAAGCCGAACAGGGTGGTCAACGCGCGCTCTTCCTTCAGGCCATCGGTGTTGCGCACGCGCACCTGCTCTCCGCCGAGGGTATCGACGTGCACATCCTCGACGAAGATCTCCGGTGCACGGAAGCCGGTGGCAATGCCCGCCCGCCATTTCAGGTTCGGGTTGGCCTGCCAGGCCAGCGCGATACGCGGCGAGAACACCGCATTGTCCAGCTCCGAGCTCTTGTCCACGCGTGCGCCCAGCACCAGGTCGACGTTGTCGCGCAGGCTCCATTCGTCCTGGATGAAGGCGCCCAGGTTGTGGAAGGTGGCGTCCTCCAGCACCGCAAGGCGCCGGCCGTCACCGGTGCGGTTGTCGTCGCGCAACGCCTCGTGCTTGTACTGCACGCCGAAGGCCAGCGCGTGCGCGCCCAGCCGCCAGTTCAACTGGCTGTCGATGTAGTGCAGCGGGTTGTGGGTGCGGCCGTACTGGCGCCACGAACGCGAGGCCGCGCTGCCGGCCACGTTGCGGTCCAGCTGCGAGGGGTCATAGCCGGGCGCGGACGGATCGGTGACCACGTTGCCAAGGCCGCCATAGAAACTGTCGCGATCGATGTCGGCGAAGGCGTAGGCCAGGCGGAAATCGACGTCGGCGTTGACTTCCTGATCCCACGACACGCTGCCTCGGCGGTATTTCGTATCCAGCGATTCGGCGATGTTGGCCAGATACTCGGGCTGGTCCAGGCGGTTGCCGCCGCGGCGGGTTTCATCGGTCACCTGCAGGTCCAGGCGCAGCCGCGTGCCCGGCGTGGGCGCGTACCAGGCCTGCAGCCCGCCGACCTTGAGGTTCTTGCGGGTGATCTCGGTGTAGCCATCACCGTTGTAGTCGATGCCGCTGTTCCAGTTGCGCTGGGCAATCACCGACAGGCCGGCGTCTGCTTCCTTGGCCACCAGGTCCAGCCGCACATCGGCGTTCTTCTGCGGCGTGCCTTTCAGGACATCCACGCCGGCCTGCACATGGCCACCGCTGCGCGCCGGCAGCGGCGGAACCAGGTTGATCACACCGGCAACCGCACCCGGGCCGTACAGCGCCGAGCCACCACCCTTGACCACTTCGATGCGATCGACGAACCCGGCCGGGATCTGTTCCAGACCGTACACGCTGCCCAGCGTGGACAGTAGCGGAATGCCATCGAACAACAGCTGATTGTAGGCGCCGGGCAGGCCCAGCAGCTGTACTTCGCTGGTGTTGCAGTTCTGGCAGTTGCTCTCCACGCGCAGGCCGTTGATCAGCTCGGCTGCGCGCGAGAAGTCGGTGGCCGCGCGCAGCGCGATGTCTTCCTTGCGCAGCACTTCGGTGCGGATCGGGACATCGGACAGCAGGCGTTCGCTGCGGGTGGCAGTGCTGACCTTGACCTGCACGCGGTCCAGCTCGGTCGGTTTCGGAGTGGCGGCCAGTGCGGGCAGCGGCAGGGCAATGGCGGCGGCCAGGGGCAGCCGACGGATGAGGGGTGCGGCAACGGGCATGAGGGCGTCGTCCTTGGGGGAAGAAAGGCGGCGAGGGCGACCTGGCTGACGCATATTAAAGCAGTGGCTTATCAATATAGCAAGTGCTATATAACGAAGTCGTAGCAATTCCGAGTGGAGCGCCGGCCGGGTTAGATTATGCTGGTGTTATAACATTACATAAAGCAACCGCAACCCTGCCGGTGGTCATGTGCGGAGGATGGCGTTGCCGTGTGGGCAGGGAGGTTGGGGTCAGAGCCCTTTCCTTTGGAAAGGGATCCGACCCTCGGGGGCGATCGTCAGCCGCGGCGGAATGCGGCGGGCGTGCGGGCGCCGACGATGATCATGCGGATCATCGTGGAGATCTGCTCGACCAGTTCCGGATCCTTCTCCGGCGGCAGGTCCATGGCGGTCGCGCCCATCGCGAACACCAGCCGGGTGATGGCCTTGGCCACAAGTTCCGGGGCATGCAGTACCGCGCCATCCAGTGCGGCCAGTCGCACCAGGTCGTGCTGCAGCTCTTCCTCGAAATAGTGCAGCTCGCGTTCGACCGCGTGCTTGAAGTCGTCCGAGCCGACCGCGCCTTCGCGCAGCAGTACGTGCAGCAGCTTGTCGTCGGCGCGCAGCTGCTCCATGAAGGTCTCCACCGAGACCCGCACGACGCTGGTGGCGGTGGAGGTGGCGCGTTGGCGGGCCTCGCCGATGATGGTGCGCAGCGAGCGGCCGGCTGCATCGATCAGCGCCACGGCCAGTTCGTCCATGTCGCGGAACTGCCGGTAGAAGCTGTTCGGCGCGATGCCGGCCTCACGAGCCACTTCGCGCAGGCTGAGCGTGGACAGGCTGCGGTGCGGCCCGATCAGTTTCAGGGCGGCGGCCAGCAGATCCTCGCGGCTCACCGTACGGCGGGCCGGGCTGTTGGCATCTTCGGGCGTCGACAAGACGGTGGCGGCGGCCATGGGGGTTCCGGTGGGGCGAGGCTGAATCATACCCAATCCGGTTCAATATACACATGTATACACAGGTGTATGTGCGCCCGTATAGTTCACCCATGAACGCTGTCGTCCGTCCGTCCCTGTTCTCTCCGTACCGCTGGGTCTCGCCGTCGCTGTTCGATTTCTGGGCGGGCCAGCTCAATCCCCTGTGGACCCTGCGCGAGCCGGTGGCCCGCCTGGTCCGGCGTGAGCCGGCCGGCGAGGGCGCGGCGACCCTGGTCCTGCGCACCAACCGGCACTGGGCCGGCATGCGCGCTGGCCAGCACGTCACCCTGGGCGTCGAGATTGAAGGACGCCTGTGGCAGCGCAGCTACAGCCCCACCGCACTGGGTCGGCGTGAGCTGGCGATCACCGTCAAGGCGATCGAGGGTGGCCGGGTCAGCCAGCATCTGGTCCACCATGCGCAGCCGGGCGAACTGTGCCGCCTCGATGCCGCCTTCGGCGAATTCCATATGCCTGCCGCCGCGCCGGTGTTGCTACTGGCTGCCGGCAGTGGCATCACGCCGATGCGCAGCCTGTTGCGCGACGCCTGCCAGCGCCCGCTGGCAGCACCGGTGGACCTGTTCTATTGGGAGCGCACCGCCGCCCACCTGCAGTTTCGTGATGAACTGCAGGCGATGGCTGCGGCGCATCCGAACCTGCGCGTGCATCTGCTGACCACCCGTGAGGGTCAGGCGCCGGCCGCGCGCATCGATACCCATGATCTGCAGGTGGCCGGTGATGACACGCCGCTGGCGCAGCGCCATGTGCTGGCCTGCGGCCCAGACGGCTTCGTTGCCGCTGCGCGCGAACGCCTCGCGCACCAGGTGGCCGGCTTCCAGGCCGAAGCCTTCACCCCGCCGGCGCCGCTGCGCGATGCCAGCAGCGAAGGTGAGGTGTCGCTGACGCTTGCGCGCAGTGGCCGCCAGCTGAGCGTGCCGCGTGGCCGCTCGCTGCTGGAAAGCCTGGAAGCCCATGGCATCAAGCCCAAGCATGGCTGCCGCATGGGCATCTGCAACAGCTGCAGCTGTGACCGCGTCAGTGGCGCCACCCGCCACCTGCGCACCGGCGACCTGCAGTCCGAATCGGCACAGCCGGTGCGGATCTGCGTGAGCGCGCCGACTACCGACCTGACCCTGGATCTCTGAGGACGCCTGCCATGACCCGCGCTACCGACCGTGCCCTGAGTACAGCCGAGATGCATGCCTTCGGTGAGGAACTCGACGCGATCCGCGACCGTGTGATCGGCAGCCTCGGCGCCTCCGATACCCGCTACATCCGCCGGGTGGCTGCCGCCGTGCGCTGGTTCGGCGTGGGTGGCCGCGGCCTGCTGTTCCTGGCGGCATTCTCGCCGCTGTTCTGGATGCCGCTGCTGTGGCCGGCCGCGATCACCGGCACGCTGCTGCTGGCGCTGTCGAAGATCCTGGAGAACATGGAGCTGGGCCACAACGTCATGCACGGCCAGTTTGACTGGACCGGCGACCCCAAACTCAATGGCAACACCTACGAGTGGGATATCGTTGCCACCGCCGACAACTGGCGCAAGACCCACAATTTCCGCCACCACACCTACACCAACGTGCGTGGCATGGACGATGACATCGGCTACGGCCTGCTGCGCATCTTCCCGGAGCAGCGCTGGAAGCCGTTCTACCTGCTGCAGCCGATCATCGCGCCGATCTTCGCGCTGCTGTTCCAGTGGGGCGTGGCCGCGCAGGACCTGCGCCTGGGCCGTTGGCTGAAGGGCCGCATCAGCGGCCGTGCGATGTGGATGCAGACCCGCCCGGTGGCGCGGAAAATGGCCCGCCAGGTGCTGAAGGACTACGTGTTCTTCCCGCTGCTGGCCGGCCCGTTCTTCCTCACCGTGATGCTGGGCAACATGGTGGCCAACGGCCTGCGCAACATCTGGACCTACGTGATCATCTTCTGCGGCCACTTCACCGCCGAGTCGGAAACCTTCCCGAAGGAATGCCTGCGCAATGAATCGCGCGGCCACTGGTACCTGCGCCAGCTGCGCGGCTCGTCCAACATCAGCGGCGGCTTCCTGATCAACGTGCTGTCGGGCAACCTCAGCCACCAGATCGAGCATCACTTCTACCCGGACCTGCCGGCCAACCGCTATGCGGCCATTGCCAAGGAAGTGAAGGACATCTGCCGCCGTTACGGCCAGCACTACAACAACGGCTCGCTGCCGCGCCAGTTCGGCCAGGTGGTCTGGCGCATCCTGCGTCACGCGTTCCCGAGCAAGCCGCGCCGCCTGCCGATGTCGGACATCATGTCCACACCGGCATCGGCCAACGCGGGCTGATCGACTCAGCCCGCCTTCGCCAGGTCCGCCTGCTCGCGGTCCAGGCGTCGCAGGAACACCTGCATTTCCTTGCGTGCCTGCTGGTCGCCCTTGCTGCCGGCCACGCTCAAGCCGCGTTGCCATGCTTCGCGCGCCGCCTGTGGCTGGCCACTGGCCAGCCAGGCTTTGCCCAGCAGCTTCCAGGCGGCCGAGTATTGCGGATCAAGCACCACGCAACGGCCCAGATGGGTCGCCGCGCGCACCGGATTGCCGGCGTCCAGCCAGCCCTTGCCCAGGCCGAAGCGCAGCAGCGCGCCGTCCTTGCCGGCGGCAAGCATGCATTCCAGGGCTTCGATGTTCATCAGCGCACCTCCACCAGCAGCTCGGCCGGGCCGGGCTGGAAGCGGCCCCGATGGAACAGCAGCGGCGCGCCGCCGTTCTCGTGCACTTCGATGATGCGGCCGGCCAGCAGCAGGTGATCGCCCACCGGCCACTGTGCGTGGCGGGTACAGGTGAGATGGGCGACCGCACCGGCGATGCGTGGCGGGGCGTTCTCATCGTCATCCAGCAATGCCAGGCCGTCGAAGCGGTTGCGCACCTGCGGATCGGCAAAGCGCCGGGCCAGCGCCTCCTGGTCGGCCGCCAGCACGCTGATCGCAAAGCGGGTGGCGCGCTGGAAGGTGGACAGGCTCTGCGCATGCAACGCCAGGTTCCACAGCACCAGGGGCGGCTGCAATGACACCGGCACGAACGAATTGATGGTCAGGCCGATGGGTTTGCCCTGCGCATCGCGTGCGCAGACGATGGCCACGCCGGTAGGAAAGTGGCCGAGCAGCCGCCGCAGGGCACGCGGCGGCATCTCGACCGACGGCACCGGGGCCGGGGCGGGGAAGACCCCCGCCCACGGCCCGGCGTACGGCAGTGTCTCGCCGCTCATGAGGCCCGGGCCTGGCGGTAGCGCCGGCCGACCTCGGCCCAGTTGATGATGTTGAAGAACGCACCGATGTAGTCCGGGCGGCGGTTCTGGTAGTGCAGGTAGTAGGCGTGTTCCCAGACATCCAGTGCGAGGATCGGGGTGTGGCCGGACAGGCCGACGGCTGCACCCATCAGCGGGCTGTCCTGGTTGGCGCTGCTTTCCACCTGCAGGCGGCCATCGCGATCGCTGGTCAGCCAGGCCCAGCCGCTGCCGAAGCGGGTCTGCGCCGCCTTGGTGAACGCATCCTTGAAGGCATCGAAACCGCCGAGGTCGCGGTTGATGGCGGCGGCCAGTTCATCATCGGGTGCACCACCGTTGGTGCTGAGTACGGTCCAGAACAGGCTGTGGTTGGCGTGGCCACCGCCGTTGTTGCGGACCGCGCCACGTTGCGCCTCGGGCACGGCATCGAGGTTGGCGATCAGCGCCTCGACCGGCTGCTCGGCGATGCCGGCCTGCTCGATGGCGGTGTTGAGGTTGTTGACGTAAGTCTGGTGGTGCTTGCTGTGGTGGATCTCCATCGTGCGCGCATCGAAATGCGGCTCGAGGGCGTCGTAGGCATAGGGCAGCGGGGGAAGCGAGTACGACATCGAAGCAATCTCCGTGGGGAAGGCCAGAGGGCTGGCCGTGGGGAGATCGTTATCGCACCTCAACATTGGTTGAGGTCAAGGGGCGGGATTGAAATGCGTGCGCGTTCGTCGCTTTGATTCCTTCCATCAGTCTCTGCAGGACTGCTCCCTGCGGCGGCGCGGAGACGGAGTCAAAGGCAAGAGCAGGAGCGGCATGGTAGTGCCGGCCGCTGGCCGGCAGGCAAACCAGCCGCCAGCGCCTTCATCAACTCAACTCAACCAATCCTTGCACGCACCATCCACCTGGTCGCCGCACGCCTGCTGCATCCGCTGCTGCAGCCGCGCCAGTGTCTCCGCACCCTGGTGCTTGCCGCTCCACGTCTTCAACTGCCCGGCCAGGCGCTCGAAGCGCTGACGGGTGCGCTGGTGGTAGCCCGAAGGCTGTGCTTCCAGTTCGGCGATCAGCGAGGCGGTGGCCTGCTCGATGCGTGGTGCGTCGTCCGGCGCCAGCTTCAGCAGGCCCTCTACGTACAGCACGCCCCACTGCACGCGGGTGGCCGGACCCTGCGCACCGTCGTAGGCACGCTTCAACCACTCCAGCGCCCCGGCGGTATCGCCGCGTTGCTCGGCCAGTTCGGCCAGCTCGGGCATGTAGTAGTACGGCTGTTCGCTGCGCTTCAGCTCGGCCAGCAACAGCGCCTCGGCACCGGCGTCGTCGCCAACCTCGCGCAGGGCATGGACCGCGCTGCTGATCGTAGCCTGGCGCGCATGCGCATCGGTGGCGGCGGCATCGGCAGCGGCCACGCGCTGCTTGACCCGATCAACCAGCGGCGCGGGCAGTGCACCCTCCGGCTGCTGCTGACGGGCCAGCGACACTTCGGTCAGCGCGCGCGACAACGCGTCGTCGGCGCGGTCGCCGCGCTCGGCGTCTGCCCGCTCCAGTGCGACCAGCAGTTGCTGGCCCAGGGTGTTGGACGTGGCCGGGCCTGTGCTGGCCTGCTTCACCAGGTTGGCGCCGGCATAGCCCAGCAACTCGCGGTTGCGGCGTACTTCGGCGGGCTGCGCCAGCACCGCCTGCAGCAGTTCGCGCACTTCGGTGGGCGAGGCATCGGGCTTTTCGGCCGTCGCCAAGGCAAGCAGAGCGAAGCGGCGCTGCAGGGCGGCATCCGGTGCCGCCTTGGACAGCTGGCGCAGCACGTCCTGGCTCCTGCGCTCGCCGGCCAGGCGGTTGGCGTCCACTTCCCAGCCGTAGTCGCCCAGCACCTGCCAGTCTTCGGCAGCCAGCTTGCCCGGCGTCGCCAGCGCTGTGGCCAGGGTGGCGGCAACGGCACTGCGGCGGCCTGCGGCGACGGTCAGTGCCCGGGTCAGTTCGGCGGCGTCGTTGCCGCCGGCCACGCGGGTGATTTCGTTGCGCTGTGGGTCCAATACGATCAGGGTCGGATAGCCGCGTACGCCGAAGCGCTCGCCCCAGGCCTGCGCCCCTTCCTCGTCGCCATCCAGATAGACAGGAACGAATTTGCTGGTCAGCGCGATGAAGGCCGGATCCTTGAACAAGCCTGCTTTGAGCTGGTTGCACGGCGGGCACCAGACGGCACCCCAGTACAGCAGCACCGGCTTGCCGCTGTCGGCGGCCTCGGCGAAGGCATCGTCGACATCGCCCTGGCGCCAGGCGATTGCCTTGGCCGGCGCGGGCGCCTCGGCGGAGTTGGCGGTGGAAACCGGGGCCGGGGTGCAGGCGCTCAGCGCCGAAGCCAGCAGCAACACGGAAAGCGCGACGCGCATCGGCAGCATCTCGAAGGGCAGGGTGACAGGCCATTGTAGGAACCGCCGGGGAGCCCGCTGATTCAGTTTGCTTATGACGGGCGTGCCGCAGGGCATGACGCCCGCCGGGCATTGCCGGGCATGCCCGGCGGATGCCTTCAGGCCGCTGCCCGCACCATCTGTTGATACACCAGCCCATTGAACTCGCCGACGTCGCCGTCCAGCACGAAGCCATAGCGCAGGTAGGTCGGTACTGCATTGAGCGAGGCGCGCACGGTCAGGACCGGCTCGCGCACCTGTGGAAGCGCCGCCTCAAACAAAGCATGGCCGATGCCCTGGCCCTGGCAGGCGGGATCGACGAACAACATCGCAAGGTGCCGACCCTCCTTCAGTTCGATCACGCCGACGACACGGCCGTCCTGCTCGGCCACCAGGATGTGGTTGTCGCCCTGCAGGCGCGCGCCGAACGCTTCGGCTGCGGCGACACTGCCGAAGGTGGCGATGCCGGCCGCGCTGAGCGAAGGCGCGACCGCGGCAGTGAACGCAGCCAAGCACACCGCACTGATCGCGGGCAGGTCATCGACATGGGCAGGGCGGATCATCGGCATGCAGTGTTCTTCCGGTAGTGGGCGGCGCGTCATCGTTGCCGCAGGCCTGCACGCTAAGCTGCCGGCATGAGTGATTTCAATCCCGCATACGCTGCGTTGTTTCCGCAACAGGGCCTGAGCCTGGGCCTGATGACGCCGGTTGCATCGCATGGGTTGGCCGATCCGCACGAGGCCCGGCGCATCGCGCGACTGGCCGATGATCTGGGCTTTGCCGCGCTGTGGACACGCGACGTGCCGCTGATGGTGCCGCAGGGTCCGGACGCGACAGCAAGCGCGCTGGATGACCCGTTTCTGTGGCTGGGCATGCTGGCCGCCGCGACCGATCGCATCGTGGTCGGTAGCGCGGCCATCGTGCTGCCATTGCGGCAGCCGCTGCAGGTGGCGAAGTCGGCCTTGAGCCTGGACCGGATCAGCGGCGGACGCTTCGTGCTGGGCCTGGGTTCGGGCGACCGCCCGGAAGAATTCGCCGCCTTCGGTGAGGATCTGGAGGGCAGGGCGGCGACGTTCCGTGAGCGCTGGACGTTGCTGCGCGCGGCGTTGTCACCGGAGGCCGATGAGCGGAGCGCCGTACTGCAGGCCACGGGTGGCTTCGACGTGCTGCCGGCGCCGGCAGCGCGCATTCCGATGCTGGTGGTGGGTACCGCGCGGCAGAGCCTGCAGTGGGTCGCCCGCGAGGCCGAAGGCTGGGCCACCTATCACCGCGAGGAGGCCGCGCAGGAAGGACGCATCGGCCTGTGGCAGCAGGCGCTGGCGCAACGCGGCGGACCAGGCAAGCCGTTCGTGCAGTCGATGCTGCTGGATCTGCAGGCGGATCCGCAGGCGCCAGCCGAGCCGCTGCCGCTGGGCCTGAAGGTTGGCCGCGATGGCCTGCGTGACTACCTGCTGCGCGTGCATGCGCAGGGCGTGGCGCATGTGATGTTCAACCTGGTCGATAACGGGCGACCGATGGACGCGGTGCTGCGCGAGATCGGGGAGCAGGTTCTGCCGCATATGCTCCGGTAGGTGGCCACCTGGGTGGGACACGTTCCAGCAGTCGAGCACGGCCCGACTCTACATGGGGTTCGCATCTGCGTATCATTCGCATTTGATACCCCGATGCCGGAGCCCCCCGTGACCCAACCTTCCCCCATGCACCCGACCGGACGTCTGTTCGCCGCGGTCGCTTTCATCGAGGCTGTGACCTGGGCCGGGCTGCTCATCGGCATGTGGATGAAGTACGGCCCAATGGCCAGCGTGGCGCTGGTGAAGCTGTTCGGGCCGCTGCACGGCGTGGCCTTCCTGGTCTATGTGGCAGTCACCCTGTTTGCGGCGGTGCGCCTGCGCTGGCCGTGGTGGGCCAGCGCCCTGGCGCTGCTGGCGGCGATCCCGCCGCTGGTGACGCTGCCGCTGGAGTGGTGGTTCAAGCGCCGTGGCCTGCTGGGCCTGCGTGCGATGCGCTGAACCCGCTGTTGCATGCCCATTCAAGAGAATGGGTATCAAATGCAAATACGAGCCGTTATCATTTAAGGGTGGTGTCTGGTCCTGAGCGGGGCCGGTGCCGGGTGGGGCGCGCAGGTGCGCCCGCCCATCCTTTCCTGTTACGGCTGGTGTTCCATGCATGCACGTCCCGTCGTCCCCGGTTTGCCGGCGCTGGTGTTGGCTGCCCTGATCGGCACCATGGCGATGATGTCCTTCGTCGCTGTGATCGGCCCGGTGGTCCGCATGCTCGGCCTGTCCGAGTGGCATGCCGGCCTGTCGGTCACTGCCGCAGGCGTGTTGTGGATGCTGGCCGCGCGCCCCTGGGGCCAGCTCAGCGACCGCATCGGCCGCAAGCGCGTGCTGATGCTGGCGATGAGTGCCTACACCGTGGTCTACATCGCGCTGGCGGTGTTCATCGACATTGCCTTGCAGGCGGTGCCGCCGGTACTGGTGTCAGTGCTGGTGCTGGTCGGCGCGCGTGGCCTGATCGGCCTGTTCTATGCGGCGGTGCCTCCTACCGCAGCCGCGCTCATCGCCGACAAGGCACCGACCGGCCAACGTGCGAAATTCCTCGCCCGCCTGGGCAGCGCCAACGCGCTGGGCATGGTGCTCGGCCCGGCCGCCGCGGGCTGGCTGGCCTATACCAACCTGTCGCTGGCGCTGTACGTGGCCGCGCTGCTGCCGTTGCTGGCACTGGCGTTGCTGGCCTGGCGGCTGCCGGCCACGCCGCCCGTGGTGGGTGCGTCCTCACAACGCCGCACGCCGATGAGTCGCCTCGACACGCGCCTGCGCCTGCGCCTGCCGCAGCTGGCGGCGTTCATCGCGATGGTCTCGGTGACCATCGCGCAGGTCACGGTCGGCTTCTTCGCGATTGATCGCCTGGGCCTGGATGCGGCTGCGGGCGCGCGCATGGCCGGCATCGCACTCACAGCGGTCGGCGTCGGCCTGATCCTGGCGCAGGCGCTGGTGATGAAGCTGGAGGTACATCCACGCCGCTGGATCGTCCTTGGCGCCCTGATTTCCGGCATTGGCTTTGCCTCGGTGGCAGGCGTGCAGCAGTCCTGGCAGTTGCCGGCGGCGTATGCGCTGGCCGCGTTTGGCATGGGCTTCGTATTCCCCTCGTTCCAGGCGCTGGCCGCCGATGCGGTGGAGGCGCACGAGCAGGGCGCCGCCGCCGGCACCGTCGCTGCCGCGCAGGGGCTGGGCATGGTGGCCGGGCCGATGCTCGGCACGCTGTTGTATCGCGGCGGGCCAAGCCTGCCTTACCTGCTGGTCGGCGCGCTGCTGCTGTTTCTGTGCGCGCTGGCCGCAGCGCATCGGATGAAGGAGACCCCATGAACGATTCCCTGATGCAGGGCGCGTGGCCGGAGGCTGCGCCAGCGCCGCAGGAGAGCACCGACGACGCGTCGCTGTTCCTGTTGCAGCATGCGGGCCAGCACGTGCACGCACGCGGCTGTCGCGCCACGCTGCCGGCCGGTGCGCTGGCGACCTTGGCAGAGCGCGTTGCGGCGTTCTTTGCCCAGCAGCGTGGCGGCCCGGGCCTGCTGGTGGGGGCGGTGCCGTTCGAACCGCGTGCGGACGACGCGTTGTACCAGCCCGAGCGCCTGCTGCCGGCGCTGGCACTGCAGCCGCAGGCCGCACCGCCGCTGGACGGTTCCCTGAAGGCCGAGCCTGCGCCGCAGGACTATGCGTCAGCGGTTGCCGCGGCGGTGCAGGTACTGCGCGCGCCCGAACTGAACCTCCAGAAGGTGGTGCTGGCGCGCAGCCTGCTGGCGCGCACCCGCCAGGCGCTGTTCCCGGACGTGCTGCTGGCACGTCTGGGCGCGGATCCGTCGGTGGCGACCTACGCGGTGCCGTTGCCGGTGGAGCCAGGGCAGGCGCCAGCATGGCTGGTGGGGGCAACCCCGGAACTGCTGTTGCGCAAGCGCGGCGCCGAGCTGTTGTCGCATCCGCTGGCCGGTTCCGCGCGGCGCAGCGCCGATGTCGCCGAGGACGAGCGTGCGGCGCAGGCGCTGCTGGCCTCGACCAAGGACCACGACGAGCACCGCCACGTGGTCGAAGCCATCGTCGAGGGGCTGGCACCGTACTGCAGCCACATCGATGCGCAGCCGCGGCCGGTGCTGCATGCCACCGCCAGCATGTGGCATCTGGGCACCCGCATCCACGCCACCCTGAAGGATCCGCAGACGTCTGCCGCCGAACTGCTGGCACAGTTGCACCCCACGCCAGCGGTCTGCGGTACGCCACGGTTGGCGGCGCTGCAGCGCATCCGCGAACTGGAACCGGTGCCGCGTGGCTTCTATGCCGGCGCCGTGGGCTGGTTGGACGCTCAGGGTGACGGCGACTGGTACGTGGCGATCCGCTGCGCGCGCCTGCAGGGCACGCAGCTGCGCCTGTATGCCGGTGCCGGCATCGTGGCCGAGTCGCAACCCGAGGCCGAGGTGGCCGAAACCGCAGCGAAGTTCGCTGCCCTGTTGAACGCGCTGGGTGTCCATGAATCCGCGCCCGCCATCGAGCCTGCCGCATGAGTACCTCCACTGACTTTTCCCGCCTGCCACTGCAGCAGGTGTGGCCGGATGACCTGATGGCGCGCTATCGCGAGGCCGGTCATTGGCGTGGCGAGACCTTCCCGGCGTTCCTGCGCGAGCGGGCGGAACGCTATGCCGACGACATCGCGGTGGTCGCCGGTGATGTCCGTCTGAGTTACGCGCAGCTGTGGCACGAGGCGGGACGCATCGGCGCGGGCCTGCTGGCGCTCGGCCTGCAGCCGGGCGAACGGGTGCTGGTGCAGCTGGGCAACACGGCAGGCTTCATCACCACGGTCTGCGGCCTGTTCCGCGCCGGGCTGGTGCCGGTGTATGCGTTGCCGGCGCACCGCATCACCGAGCTGGTCCACTTCGCCAACAAGGCTGAAGCAAGTGCCTACATCACCACCACACTGCATGAGGGCTTCGATCATCGCGGGTTGGCAAGGGCGCTGCAGGCCAAAGTGCCGGCGGTTCGCCATTTGGTGATCGACGGCGATGCGGCGGAGTTCATCGCGCTGGAGGCACTGCAGGGCGATCGCAGCCAGCTGCCGGCCGATCCGGACCCGCAGTCGGTGGCGTTCCTGCAGATTTCCGGAGGCAGCACCGGGCTGTCCAAGCTGATTCCGCGTACCCACGACGACTACATCTACTCGTTCCGCGCCAGCAATGACCTCTGCGGCATCGACCGCGACAGCGTCTATCTGGTCGCGCTGCCGGCCGCGCACAATTTCCCGATGAGTTCGCCGGGCTTCTTCGGCGCACTGTATGCCGGCGCCCGCGTGGTGCTCAGTCCCGGCCCCGGTCCGGACGCGGCCTTCCCGCTGATCGCCCGCGAGCAGGTGACCTGCTGTGGGCTGGTGCCGCCGCTGGCGTTGCTGTGGGCGCAGGCGGCTGCCACCAGCAAGCATGACCTGTCCAGCCTGCAGGTACTACAGGTAGGCGGCGCCAAACTGGTGCCGGAGGCGGCGCGGCGCGTAATCGACGGCCTGGGCTGCACACTGCAGCAGGTGTTCGGCATGGCCGAAGGCCTGGTCAACTACACCCGGCTGGATGATCCGGAGGAACTGATCGTGGCCTGCCAGGGCCGGCCGATCAGTCCGGACGATGAAGTGCGCGTGGTCGATGACCATGACCAGCCGGTGGCCGAAGGCGAGGTGGGGCATCTGCTCACCCGTGGCCCGTACACCATCCGCGGCTACCACAACGATGCGGTGGCCAATGCGCGTTCGTTCACCGACGATGGCTTCTATCGCACCGGCGACCGCGTGCAGCAGCTGCCCGGAGGCTACCTGGTGGTGCAGGGCCGCGCCGGTGACCACATCAACCGTGCCGGCGAAAAGATCTCCGCCGAGGAGATCGAAGACCACTTGCTGGCACATCCGGGCGTGTTCGATGCCGCCGTGGTCTCCATTCCCGATGAGTACCTGGGCGAGCGCAGCTGCGCCTTCGTGATTCCGCAGGGCGAGCCGTTCAAGGCGCCGGCGCTGAAGTCCTGGATGCGCGGGCGCGGCCTGGCGGCGTTCAAGGTGCCCGATCAGGTCGTGTTCGTCGACAGTTTCGATACCACCGCGGTCGGCAAGATCAGCCGCCGCGAACTGCGCGCGCAGTTGCGTGCGCGTCATCTGCAACAGACAGGAGGAACGCGCTGATGGCGCTGCCCCGTATCACCGATTACCCCTTGCCGACCGCCGCTGAACTCCCGCAGGCGCGTGGCCCGTGGCGCCCGCAGCGCGATCGTGTCGCGCTGCTGGTGCACGACATGCAGCGTTACTTCCTGGCCGCGTTCGACGCCGGCAACGCACCGCTGCGGCCGGCCGTGGACAACATCGCACGCCTGCTGGCGCATTGCCGCGCGCACGGTATTCCGGTGTTCTACACCGCCCAGCATGGCGACCAGGACCGCCGTGACCGTGGCCTGCAGGCCGACCTGTGGGGGCCGGGCATGCGCCGTAGCGCCGACCATGAACCGATCATCGAGGCGCTGGCACCGCAGCCGGGCGAGCACGTGCTGGTCAAGCACCGCTACAGCGCGTTCCAGCGCAGCAACCTGGAGACGCTGATGCGGGTGCGTGGCCGCGACCAGTTGCTGGTGACCGGCGTGTACGCCCATATCGGCTGCACCGCGACCGTGGTCGAAGCGTTCCAGCGTGATATCGAGGCCTTCATCGCCGCCGATGCGGTGGCGGACTTCTCGCGTGCCGATCACGATCAGGCGCTGCACTGGATCGCGCGCACCAGCGGGGTGCCGATGACCACCGACCAGCTGCTGGAGGTGCTGTGATGGCTGCCACGGGTGAGGTGCTGGATCTGGAGCGGATGCGCGCCGATGTGGCGCGTGTGCTGGAGTGCACGCCGGCCGAGATCGGTGACGACGACAACCTGATCGACCTGGACCTGGATTCGATGCGCATGCTCGGCCTGGTCCTGGCCTGGGGCAACACTGGCCTGCCGCTGGAGTTCTCGCAGTTGGCCGAACACACGACGCTGCGCCAGTGGTGGAACGTGGTGCAGACGCTGCAGGCCGCGCAGAACGCATGAACGCCGTCGCGCTGGCCACGCCGGTGGCATTGACCGAGGCCCAGGCCGGACTGTGGTTCGCACAGCGGTTGGCACCGGACAACCCGTCATTCAATACCGCGCATGCGGTGTGGATCGACGGCCCGCTGGACGTGGCCGCGTTCGTTGCAGCGGCAGACCAGGCTGCGGGCGAGGCGCAGGCCTTCGCGCTGCGCTTTGCCGAAGGGGCCGATGGCCAGCCGCTGCAGTGGCATGATCCGGCACACGTGCCGCTGCTTTCGGTGCGTGATGTTTCCGCCGCGGCGGATCCCTCCGCTGCCGCACGCAGCCTGATGCACGCTGACCGGATGAGCCCGGTCGACCCCACCCGCGACCGGATCAGCCAGCAGGTGCTGCTTGAGCTGGGCGGGGAGCGCTGGGTCTGGTACCTGCGCGTGCATCATCTGGCGGCCGATGGCTATGGCATGGCGCTGTTCACCGATCGCGTCTGCGCGTTGTACGCCGGCCGCATGGGTGAGCCACTGCCGGGGCTGGCGGGCGTGCTGGCCGATGATGCCGCTTATCGTGCCGACCCGGGCCGCACGCAGGCCGGGCAATGGTGGCGCGAGCACATGCAGGGAGCACCGGCAGGCGTGGGTCTGGCCGGCACGCTCGCGGCCAGTGACGACGCGCTGCGCTGGGTGCAGCCGCTCGATGCGGCCTTCCGCGAGCAGCTGCTGCAGGCCTCGGCACGTTGGCTGCAGCCATGGCCGGATGTGCTGGCCGCGTTGTCGGCCGAGTACCTGCGGCGGATGAGCGCGGCCGATGAAGTGGTGCTGGGCGTGCCCTACATGGGGCGGCTCGGCAACGCGTCAGCGCGGGTGCCGGCGATGGTGATGAACGTGTTGCCGCTTCGCGTGGCGGCCGGCGAGGGCAGCGTCGAGGTCTTTACCCGTGGGCTAGGCCGGCAGCTCAGCCAGGGCCGCAAGCACGGCCGCTACCGCGGCGAGCAGCTGCGCCGGGACCTGGGCCTGGTCGGCGCGCAGCAGCGCCTGTACGGCCCGCTGGTGAATGTACAGCCATTCTACAAGCCGTTGGCGCTGACCGGCGTGCAGGCCACGCTGGAGGTGCTGTGCACCGGGCCGGTGGATGACCTGACGCTGGGCTTCCGTGGCGACGGCCAGAGTCTGCTGGATCTGGAGATCGAGGCCAATCCCGCGCTGTACAGTCGCGAGGATGTCGAGGCGCATGCGGCGCGGTTGCTGCATTTCGTGTCCGCGGCAGTGCAGGCTGACGATATCGCAGCCGTGCCTCTGGCGACGCCCGTGGAGGCGCAGCAGGTGCTGCATGGTTTCAATGCCACCGCGCACGCGCTGCCGGAGACGACCCTGGTCGAGCTGCTGCAGCAGGGCATGGATCGGGACCCGCACGCGCCGGCGCTGGTGTTCGGCGACGCTGCTTTGGATTACGCAACGCTGGAAGCGCGCAGTTTCGCGCTGGCGGCACAGCTGCGGGCGATGGATGTCTGCCCGGGCAGCGTGGTGGCGGTGGCATTGCCGCGCTCGCTGGAGCTGGTGATCGGGCTGGTTGCGGTGCTGCGCGCAGGCGCGGCCTATCTTCCGCTGGACCTTGCCCATCCCGATGAGCGGCTGGCGCGTATCCTCGCCTCGGCACAGCCTGTGTGCGTACTGGCTGCTTCCGAGGTTTCGGCGCGCATGGCTGGCGTAGCGGTGCTCGCGCCGGAGAAGTGGACCGCGCTGAGCTTCGCCGCGCCGTGGGCCGATCCTGCGCCCAGCGATGCGGCCTATGTGATCTATACCTCCGGTTCGACCGGCGAGCCGAAGGGCGTGGTCATCGAACACCGTGCCATCGTCAACCGCCTGCTGTGGATGCGCGAGCACTACGGCATCCGCGCCGATGACCGCGTGCTGCAGAAGACCCCGGCCACCTTCGATGTGTCGGTCTGGGAGTTCTTCCTGCCGCTGCTGTGCGGGGCCACGCTGGTGGTCGCCGGGTCCGATGCGCACCGCGATCCCACTGAACTGGCGCGCTTGATCCGTGGGCATGGCATCACCACGGCGCATTTCGTGCCGTCGATGCTCGATGCCTTCCTCGCTGCGCCGGCCTCGGCGGGGCTGCAGCTGCGCCGGGTATTCACCAGTGGCGAGGCGCTGGATGCCGCGTTGCGCGACCGCTTCCACGCGCGTGTGCACGCAGAACTGCACAACCTGTATGGCCCGACCGAGGCCGCAGTGGATGTCAGCTACTGGCCGGCGTCGGCGCAGGATCGTTCGCGGCCGGTGCCGATCGGGTTCCCGGTCTGGAATACCCGCCTGTACGTGTTGGACGCCCGGATGCAGCCGGTGCCGGTCGGTGTGGCCGGTGACCTGTACCTGGGAGGGGTGCAGCTGGCACGCGGCTATCTCGGTCGCGACGATCTGACTGCCGAACGCTTCATCGCGGATCCGTTCCGGGCGGGCGAGCGCATCTACCGCACCGGCGACGTGGCCCGTTGGCGGCGCGATGGTGCGGTGGACTACCTCGGCCGCAGCGACCACCAGGTGAAACTGCGCGGCCTGCGCATCGAGCTGGGCGAGATCGAGGCTGCACTGCGCGAGCTGCCTGGCATGGAGCGGGCGGAAGTGCTGCTGCGCCAGGATGCTCCCGGCGAAGTGCGTCTGGTGGCGTATCTGCCGACCGCGCTTGCCGATGCCGTAACGCTGCGCAGCCACCTGGCCACGCGCGTGCCG
This sequence comes from Stenotrophomonas sp. GD03654, assembly GCF_029845105.1. NCBI lineage: Bacteria > Pseudomonadati > Pseudomonadota > Gammaproteobacteria > Lysobacterales > Lysobacteraceae > Stenotrophomonas > Stenotrophomonas sp. GD03654. The sequence goes on from NZ_JAOCLC010000005.1 coordinate 68,638, forward strand.
GACTATATGGTGCCCTCGGCGTTTGTCGGCGTGGACCACTGGCCGGTGACCGCCAACGGCAAGCTCGACCGCAACGCGTTGCCGAAGCCACCGCAACTTGAAGTTGCCGGCTTGGCGCCGCGCACGCCGTTGGAACAGGAGCTGGCGTTGTTGTTCGCCCAGGCGCTTGGGCGTGAGGCGCCGGTGGCAGTGGATGCAGATTTCTTCAGTCTCGGCGGTGATTCGCTGTCGGCGGTGCACCTGCTGCTGGCGATCGAGCAGCGCTGGCGCTGTGATCTGGGTCTGGGTGCCTTGTTTGCGCAGCCCACCGTGGCCGCGCTGGCAGTTCGTATTGCCGAGCCTCCCGCGCTGGCCGATCACGCACTGGGGCCGGTGATCGCATTGGCCGCAACCGACGCCGCCGGGCCCACGCCGCTGTTCGTGCTGCATCCGGCCGGGGGGATCGCCTGGAACTACCGCACCCTGGCCCGGGCACTGCAGCCGGCACGCCCGGTGTATGGCCTGCAGTCGCCGGCACTGGACGCCCGGCAGCCGCTGCCGAGCAGCATCGAGGCGATGGCCAACGACTACGTGCAGCGCGTGGTCGCACTACAGCCGAAGGGGCCAGTGCATCTGGTGGGGTGGTCGGTAGGTGGCATCCTCGCCCAGGCGATGGCGGTGCGCCTGCATGAGATCGGCCGCGACGTCGGCGAGCTGGTGCTGCTGGACGCTTATCCCAGCGAGTGCTGGCGGGCCGAGCCGGAACCCGATGCCATTGCCGCATTGCGGGCACTGCTGGCGATTGCCGGTCATGACCCGGATGCGCATCCGGAACTGGACAGTCGCGAACGCATTCTGGCGTTCCTGCGACGTGGCGGCAGTGCACTCGGCAGCCTGCCGGATGTGGTGCTCGATGGCGTGGTGCGCGCGGTGACCGGCACCAATCGACTGATCCGCGAACATATTCACCAATCGTTCGACGGCACGCTGGCGCACGTCCGTGCGGGCCGGGATCATCAGACGCGGCCGCAGCTGCAGTCGGCGTTGTGGCGGACCCACGCGCGCAAGGTGCAGGCGCTGGAACTGCCGTTCCTGCACGCCGAACTGACCGGCCGCGATGCGGTGGCGCAGTTGGCGCCATGGTTGTCGGCGCGGCTGCGCCAATGGGACGAGCAACAGGAGATCGCAGCATGCAGTTGACCGGTTTTGAAGACCGTGTAGCGTTGGTGACGGGTGCCTCCGGTGGCATCGGAGAGGCGCTGGTACGGCTGTTGGCCGAGGCCGGCTGCACGGTGGTGGCGACTGATCGCGAGGCACCCATGGTCGTGGAGGCACGTGTGCAGGCATTTGCTCTTGATGTGACCGACAGTGCGGCTGTGGACGCGCTGGTGGACCGGGTAGAGTCCAGCATCGGGCCAATCGCGCTGGCCGCCAGCGTCGCCGGGGTGCTGCATGTGGGTGGCGTGACCGAGACCACCGACGACGACTGGCGTCGGGTATTCGCGGTCAACGCCGATGGCGTATTCCATGTCGGGCGTGCACTGGCGCGGGTGATGTCGCCGCGCGGGCAGGGCGCGATGGTTACCGTCAGCTCGAATGCTGCCGGCGTGCCGCGGCATGGCATGGCCGCCTACGCGGCATCCAAGGCCGCCGCCACGATGTTCACGCGCTGCCTCGGGCTGGAACTGGCGCCGCTGGGCATCCGCTGCAACATCGTTGCCCCGGGCTCAACACTGACCCCGATGCAGACCGGCATGTGGCAGGACGAGCACGGTGCCGAGCGCGTGATCGCCGGCAGCCTGGAGACCTACAAGGCCGGCATTCCGCTGCGCAAGCTGGCCACGCCGGAAGACATCGCCCATTCGGTGATGTTCCTGCTGTCCGAGCAGGCCGGGCACGTGGCAATGAGTGATCTGTACGTGGACGGTGGCGCGACCCTGCGTGCCTGAGCTTTGTAGAGTCGAGCCATGCTCGACTGCTTTGCGGCATGAGTCGAGCATGGCTCGACTCTACAGGGTGTATCGGGTTGATCCGACGCCGGGCCATGCCCGGCGACGTCTCAGGGCAGGGTCAGGCGGTACACCAGCACGCGGTTGTCGTTGTCGTACGGGCTGTCGCAGGCCTGGCCCTGCATGCGGCAGTGGCGGGCGATGAAGTCGTTGTCGTTGCCGATCAGCAGCAGTACGTCGTTCGGATGCTGCGGGTCCAGCGCCGGCAGCACGTCCATGGCTTCCCACTTCTCTGACAGCAGTCCGGCATGTGGGCCGCGCTTTGTGTCCAGGTCCAGCCCGGCACGGGCCAACTGCGGGCGGTCCAGCAGGTTCAGCAGTTCGTCGCTGCGTGCTGGCATGATCTCCGGCTTCAGCGCGGTGTCGGTCGGGTCGGCCTGAACCGAGGCCGTGCCGGTTTCATAAGCACTTTCGGCCAGGTTGGTGGCATCGGCCACATCGACCAGCAGCACCGACTTGTAGACGATCGGGTCGTCGCCGTCCTTGCCCAGCCCGTTTCCGTCGCGGGCCAGCAGCAGAAAGCGATGGCCGTCCAGCGCGCGCAGCTCGCTCTGCGCCGCGGTTCGGTCCAGCTTGCCCTTGCCGTCGTGCGCGTAGGCAGGCAAAGCCATCACGTAATGGCCGATCGGCTGCTGTGGCGTTGGCGAGGCCGTCACGTCGTAGACCAGCACGCGGGTGTTGATGCGGCCCGCCGCGTTGCCCTGCGCACTGTCCTGCAGCGTGGCGCTCTGCAGGGCGACGAACAGGCGGGTACCGTCGGGTGACAGGCCCATGCCTTCCACGCCCTGGTTGTTGCGCCGGCCGGTCTGCGGTGGCGCCAGTGAACCGAACGCCGGCTTGCCATCGCGCTGCGGCCTGATCGCAGGCGGTGCCACGATCACGCCCTGCAGGTGCCCTTGCGCATCGAAGTAGTAGACGTTGGCGGTGTACTCGTCGCCGATATAGAAGTGACCATCAGCGGTGAACTGCAGCGATTCCGCGTCCAGCGACACCTTGCCCGCACCAGCGCCGCTGGCGGGCGAGGGCAGCACCACCTGGCGCTGGGTGACCGTGTGGTCACCGGGGTCGGCACCGGTGAACGGTTGCCCGTTGAAATCCTTCAGCACCACGCCCTTGTCGGGCACCATCGTCAGCGTGCCAAACTCGGATTTACCCGGGGAAACGTCGATGCGCAGCTGCATGCGCTCCACTCGGCCGGTGTAGTCGTAGAACAGGCCGGCCTCGGGGTCGTTGCGGCCGCGGTCGGGCAGGGTCCACAGCACGCCTTCGTAGCCGTTGGCGGTGCGCTTCCAGGTGCCGGGCTGCACCGCCAGCGACGAGAACGAGCCCAGCGTGTCGCCCAGGAAGTCCACCGTGCCCGCCGGCAGCCGCCCGGTGGCGACCAGGCCTTTGTCGACATAGGTACGACCGCCCAGCTGCAGGGTGCATGGTGGTGCACCCGTTGCCTCGTGCGGAGCGGCGTATCCGCTGGCGGAGAGCGTGGCCAGCAGCAGGGCGGTGGCGAGCATCGGTGGACTCCGGGCGGTCAATCAGAAGCGAAGGTCGATCGTACCGAACACCTGGCGCGGTGCCGAGGCATGGAACACATACAGCTTGCCGGCAGGGTCGCTGGGCGCGAACACGCTCGAATCCAGGTTGCTGGCGTAGCGCTTGTTGGTCAGGTTGGTCACGTTGAACGACAGGCGCATGCCCTTGGCGAAGCCGACCTGGCCGAAGTCATAGCCGCCGGCCACGTCGAACACGGTGAAGCCGCCGAAGCCCTGGTCGTTGGTGTAGGTGTAGAAGCGTTCGCCGGTGTACTTGCCGCGCAGGCTGGCAAACCAGCCGTTGTCACGCCAGGTGATCTCGGTGGCCAGCAGCTGCTTGGGCGTATCGGTCTGGATCTTGCCCTTGATCTGCTGCTCCACACCGGCCTGCACGTAGTTGGAGGCGTAGGTCGAACGGTTCAGTGAGGCCGAGGTGTACCAGCTGAAGTGCTCGTTCGGGGTCCACAGCACGGTCAGCTCGGCGCCGCGGCTGTCGACGGCGCCCACGTTGTAGAAGCGGTTGCCGCAGGTCGGGCCGACCGGCTGGCGCGAGTCGCAGGGGTTGTACTGCAGCAGGCGGTTGTCGAAGCGCACGCTGTAGGCCGCGATCGAGGCCTGCAGGGTATCGGTGACGAAGCGGTAGCCGGCTTCGAGTGAGCGCGATTCCTCCGGCTTCAGGTTGCCCTGCGCATTCCAGGTGGCCTGGCTGACCGCCTGCGGGCCCAGCTTGAACCCGCCCTGGAACATGGCGATGTTCTCGGCGTAGCTGGCGAATACTTCGTGGTGCTCGGCCAGGCGGAAATTGGCACCGATGCTGGGCAGGAAGTTTTTGCTGGCCTTCAACGAGCCGGTGGCGAACTGGTTGTTCGAGGCAGGCGGGATCGGCGCCTTCGCGTCGCCCGGCAAGGCCTGTGCATCGGAGGTGGCATGCAGGCTCTTGGCGCCGAATTCCAGGGTCAGGCGATCATCGAGCAGGCGCCAGGTGTCCTTCAGGAAGAACTGATGGGTCTTCCAGCGCGTGCGCTGGGCGAACACACCGACATCGGAGGGCAGGGTGTTCATGCCACTCAGGTCGCGCGGGCCATCCACGGCGGTCTGGTAGCGTTCGGCACTGCTGGTGTTGCGCTCGTACCAGACGCCGCCTTCGATGCGATGTGCACCCAGCTCCCAGTCGAACGACAGCGTGCCGCCATCGCGGTCGATGGTGTAGATGGTGTTGCGGAAGATGATCGGAATCTCCTGCGCCGTGCCCTTGTTCGACCACGCGCCACTGTTCCAGTTGTGGCCTTCGCCGCGGTCATCGTGGTGGTAGGCCAGGGCGCGCAGGCTGAAGCCATCGGTCAGGAAGAAATCGCCGGCCAGATAGTAGAGGTTGTCATCGCGCAGAATCTGCCCGGCGGTGAAGGCACCATCGGCATCCTTGTCCGGGCCGCTGTTGTCGCACTTCTTCGCGTTGAAGCTGGCAGTGTTGCAGTAGGCCTTGGCCACGGCCTTGTTCCAGTCCGGCGCGTAGCCGCCCCAGTCCCAGCCGAGGCCGCGCGACATCTCGTCCTTGGACAGGTAGAAGTAGTCAGCCTGCGTGGTCCGCGAGGTATCGACAAAACCGGTGATCTGGCCGCGGCCGAAGTTCCACACGCCCTTGGCATTGAACTGCTTGGTGGTGGATTTGTTGTAGGCGGTCTGGTCGTTCCACAGATCGGAGACGGCATTCATGCCGGAGACGTAGCCGGAGAAACCGTTGTACTCGCCGCTGTCCACGCGCACGAAAGTGCGACGATTGGCATCGCTGCCGAAGGTCTGCGCCACGCGGCCGCCGAGTTCCTGGGCCGGGCGGTTGGAGGTGTACGAGATGGTGCCGCCGAGGTTGCTGGTGGACGGCGTGCCGAGGCTGCCGATGCCTACCGCCAGTTCCGCACCGGCCATGTTCTCGCTGATCAGCGCACGGTTGATGGTCAGGCCGTTGTAGTTGTTGTACGCGCCATCGCCCAGCGGCACGCCGTCCAACGTGTAACCGAGACGGGTGGAGTTGAAGCCGCGCAGGCTGAGCGTCATCGACTGCTCGTTGGTGCCCAGCGCATCGGCCGACTGCGCGTTGACGCCCGGCAGCAGGTTCAGGGTCTTCTGCAGGCTGGTCCCCGGCGGCAGGATGTCGAGGTTCTCGCGGGTGATGCGCTGCACCTGGCGCGCTTCACCGCTGCCGATCACCGATACCGCATCGAGGGTGGTGGCGGAGGGTGTGCTGGAGGTCGGGGCAGCATCCTGCGCCCAGGCCGCAGGAGCGAGCGCGATCGACAGCGCTGCGGCCAACAAAGTTTTCGTCATGTTACGGACACTCAGGCGGGCACGAGCCAGCGCGAGGGCGCGGAGCTCATGGAGTTTGAAGAGGGAGATAGCCGATGCGACCGGCAGGCACTGCAGGCGCCGTGGGTCAACGTGAAAATGGTGCGCTAGACAGATGACTGTCTGGTGACACCGCTACACGCGTGGCATGCTGACGCATGCATTGGTGGATGCCAACCTTGGTTGGCATGCGCGGTGTCGTTGGTGGAGCGCCAACCAAGGTTGGCGTCTACCAGAAGCGCGGATCAGGATTGTCGTATCCAGGAACGCCGAACGAGGTCGGCGTCAATGTGCGATCAACCCGCGTTGCGCGGCTTGCGCGTGCGCTTCGGCTTTGCGTTGTCACCGCTGCTGGCGGCGCCATCCTGCAGCGCCTGCAGCCAGGACAACGTATCCACGTAATCGATGAAGTGGCGCAGGTAGCCGGGGCTGGTGGCCTGCATCGTGTCCAGCATGCGCTGCACCAGCACCGCCGAGTTCAGCGGGCCGCCATCGGCGGGAGCCTCGGCGCGCAGCGAGCGACGCACCTGCAGTTCGCTGCGCAGCTCCGACCACTCGCGCTGCACCTGCGCCAGCATCGGCACCTGCGGGTAATGCGGCAGCGAGCGCGACCCTGCATCGAGGTCACGCACCAGTGCGCGCAGGCCTTCGAGCGCTGGCGGCTTACTTGGCATCCGGCGCCTTGGGCTTGGGAATCGGCGCGATCTCCACGCGACGGTTGCGTGCGCGGCCTTCTTCATTGGCATTGGAACTGACCGGCTGCTCGCTGCCGAACGCGGCGGCGAACACGGCGTCGGCCGGTACGCCGTCGGCGATCAGGGTGCGGGTCACGGTCAGCGACCGCTGCGCGGACAGCTCCCAGTTGTCGGCGAAACGACGGTTGCCTTCGCGCACCGGCGCGTCATCGGTGAAGCCGCTGACCATCAGGATCTCTTCGCGACTGCCCAGGTAGGCGGCTAGTGGTGCGGCCAGGCTGCGCAGCAGCTCCTGGCCTTCCGGCTGCAGCTGGTCGGAGTTCAGCGCGAACAGCACGCTGCCGCTGATGCCGATGCGGCCGTCCACCAGGGTCACCCGCCCAGCAGCCAGCGGGCCAGCCAGTGCCTGCTCGAGGGTCTGCAGGCGCTTGGCTTCTGCCTGGCGCTGCTTCACTTCCTGATCCAGCCGCTGCGACAGTTCCAACTGCACAGCAACCACGCCGACCAGGATCAGCACGAACGCACCCAGCAGTACCGACATCAGATCGCCAAATGCGGCCCAGATCGGGGCATGCGAGCCGCCATCGACCTCCAGCTCGTCGCTCATGCGCTGCCGGCCTTGCCGCGGCGCGTGGCCAGCTGCTGCAGTTCTTCCATCACCTGCTTCTGCGACAGCAGGCTGAGGTCGACCACCTCGCGCGCCTGCGCCACGTAGTAGGCCAGCTGTTCATCGCTGCGGGCCAGCGAGGCATCCAGTGCGCCGCCGATCTGCTCCAGTCGGCCGGACAGCTCGGTGGAGGCGCTGCCGAACTGCGCGACCGCTTCACCAAAGGTGCTGGCCAACTGGCCCACTTCACCGGCGCTGCCGTTGAGCGCTGCGGCGATGCCGTCCAGCTTGCCGGTCTCGGCGGCGATATGGTCGGTGAAGCGATTGCCAACGCGCTCCAGCAGCTCGGCCGAGCCACCGACCAGTGCGTCCACAGCGGTGCGCTGTTCGTGCGAGGCATGGTTGATCGCATCGAGCAGGGTCTGCACGGTGGCCAGCAGGCGTCCGCGTTCTTCCAGCATCGCGTTGTCGCGCACCAGGCTCTCGGACAGCGTGCTGCGCAGCTCGTTGATGACGTCGGCAGCAGCTTTCGGTGCCGCCGCCGCGGTCTGCAGCAGGGTCGACACCTCGGCCAGCGTGGCGTTGGCCTGCGCGCGACCGTTCTCGCCGATCTGCTGCGCGGTGGCCGCCAGCGTGTCGCAGACCTGCTGCTGCTGCGCGGCCAGGCGTTCGCCGTTGGCCTGCAGGCGCTCGGCCAGATCGGTGGAAACGTGCTGCAAGGCATCGCTCCAGCGCTGCAGGCGCTGTTCATCGCCGGCCTGCAGCTGTGCCTGCAGGGTGGCGTGGGCCTGCTGCAGCTCGGCGCTGACCGCGTCCCACCGCGCCTGGCGCTGCTGTTCGCGGCTGTCCAGGCTGGCCTGCAGTTCGGCATGCGCGGTCGCGGCGGCGGCCTGCGCGGCCTGCCAATCCTGCGAGCGCTGCTGTTCGTGGTCCTGCAGCAGCGACTGGCTGGCGCTGTGCTGCTGCTCCAGTGCTTGCAGCAACGCCTGCGCGTGCTCCTCCAGCTGCTGACCGGCTGCGAGCAGCGCCTGCTGCTGGCGCTCGACCAGCGCGCTGTTCAGGGCCTGCTGCTGTTCGGCGGCGGCGCGCAAGGCCTCTGCATTGCCCTGTGCATCGGCCTGCAGGCGCTCGCCGATGCGCGCGACCAGCGCTTCGCCATGCGTGGCCTGGCCATCGCTGAAGGCCTGCAGGTGCTGGCGCAGATCACCCACCAGTGCCTGTTGTGCCTGGGTCTGTTCACTGACCACCTTGGCCCAGCTGGCCTCGGTGGCGACGCGGCTGCGCTCGAAACCGTCGCTCAGGCCGGCCAGCTGCTGCTGCACGGCCTGCTCGACGCGGGCGTGCAGTGCTTCGCCGTGACGGGCCAGGCCTGCCAGGGTGGTCTCGGCCATCGGCTGCAGCGCGCCACCGATGGCGGCGGCGCTGGCTTCGGCGCCTTCGCGCAGCGACTGCTGCAGCGAGACCGCCAGGCGCTCCTGCAGCGCCTGGCTCTGGGTCAGGAACTCGGCCTGGCCAGCCAGCAGGCGCTCATTGGCAGCCGCACTGTGCTGTTCAAAGGTGCTGGTCATCGCCTGCAGGCGGTCCACCAGCGCCGGCAGCGCCGCGGACTGTGCCTGCAGCAGGCGCAGCGATTCGGCGCGCTGCCAGGCCTGCGAGTACGGATGCAGGTCACCGGCAATGGCGCGGTCCAGCTGCTGCACGGCCTGCAGGCGGTCACGACGCAGCAGCGCTGCCAGCAAGCCGAGCATGGCCGAGCTGGCCACACCGGCGATCGAGGTACCGAAGGCCACCGCCAGGCCCTGCACCGGCGAGGCCAGCGAGCCGCGGATCGCGGCCATGTCGGTCGCGCTCTGCAGGGCCAGTCCGGTGCCACGCAGCGTGTCCATCATGCCCAGCAGGGTGCCGAGCATGCCCAGCAGCACCAGCAGGCCAACCAGGTACGGGGTCAGTACCGGTGCGGGCAGGGCAGTGCGCTCGCCTTCCACGCGGAGGCGCACGGCGTTGCGCAGGCCCACCGGCACGCGCTCCAGCCAGGGGGCGAGGCTTTCCTTCGCGCTGGACAGATCGTTCAGTGCGGTGCGCAGGCCGTTGCTGGCCTGGCGGTAGCGGTACAGCTCCACGCTACCGGCGATGTAGCAGGCAGCGATGATCGCCGCCACCGTTGCACCCAGCGGATGCACCGAAACGTAGCCAATGCCGATCCAGCACACGGCCAGCAGGCCGACAAGGAAAACAACGACATGGAAAGCAGTTCTGGACATGGTGTTCCGGTCAGTGGGAGCGCAGGGCGTCTTGCAGCCCTTCGATCGGGTGGAAGCGCAGCTGCAGCTCGGCGAGCAGCAGTGTGCGCATGTCTTGGCGGAAGGCCGCGCGCCAGCCGGGCTGGCCGTGCACGCGTTCAAAACGGGCGCTGAGCACTGCCGGCGCAGTGGCCAGCAGGCTGTGCTCGCGCGGGGTGAGGGTCTGTTCCATCACCGCATCGACCTCGGCCAGCCGCGCCAGCTCGGGCGAAACCTGCACCAGCTGGTCGCGCAGGCGGCCGCGCAGGCGCCCGGTGGCGGTCTGGATGGCCTGCTGCAGCACCCGGTAGCGCTGGCGCAGCGAGGCGAAGTTGGGTACAGCGGCGGCTTCGGCCAGGTCCAGCAGGCGCTCGGCCTCGGCATCCTCACTGATCGAGGCGAGCAGGCTGGCGCGCGCCTGGGCACAGTCGGCCAGCACATCCTGGACCGCTTCGGCGGCTTCACCGGGCTCGGGCAGGCGTCCGCCGAGCGCTCCGGACAGGGCCACGGCACGGCTCCAGTCCACCCACTGGCCGAGGCGATCGGTCAGGGCGGGACTGGTGGCCGGTATCGCGCCGTCGCTGAGACGGGCGAGCAGGCGGAGGAACTCCGGTCCACCCAGGACCGGCTGCGCTGCGTTCGCCATCAAGGGGTTGGGGCCAAAAACCGTTGATTTTACAACCAGATGACCCGGCCTGGATGAAGGCGGGGGCCGGGTGGGGGCGCCCGCAGGCGCGACAAGGCTTAGAATGTCCGGCTGCACCCATCCGTTCGACCCCTGGAGTTCCCCAATGACCGTTGCGCAGTTCTACCCGATCGGCACCCCCGGACAGCCCTGGGGCGACGCGGAACGCGCACAGTGGCGGGCCCGCCAGCAGCGTCAGCGCAGTTACCACGATGACGTGGTGGCCGCCCTTGAGCGCCTGGACGACAGTTTCGACGTGATCCAGTACGGCCAGTTGGACTATGCGCCGGACCATTACCCGCTGTTTGCCGTGGTCAACCACGACTGGAACCCGGCACTGCCGACCGCGCTGATCACCGGTGGCGTGCATGGCTACGAGACCAGCGGCGTGCACGGTGCCCTGCAGTTCCTGGAACAGCAGGCCGAGCGTTACCTGGGCCGGCTGAACCTGATCGTGGCGCCGTGCGTCAGCCCGTGGGGCTACGAGCGCATCCAGCGCTGGAACCCGGATGCCATCGACCCCAACCGCAGCTTCCGTGACGGCGGCCAGATCGAGGAAGCGGCCGCGCTGATGGCCTGGGTGGCCGAGCGCAAGCCGAACCTGCTGGTGCACCTGGACCTGCACGAGACCACCGACAGCGATCTGCACGAGTTCGATCCGGCGCGCTGTGCCCGCGACGGCAAGCCGTTCGAGCGCGACACCATTCCGGACGGCTTCTACGTGATCGGCAACAGCGAAGATCCGCAGGCCGAGTTCCAGAAGGCATTGATCACCGCCGTGGCCCCGGTCACCCATATCGCCCCGGCCGACGCCGAGGGCAACCTGGTCGGCCTGCCGCTGCAGTCGCCGGGCGTGGTCTGGGGTGAGTCGCGTTCGATCGGTGCCTGCGCCGGCTTCACCGACGCGCGCTTTGCCACAACCACCGAGGTCTACCCGGACAGCCCGCGCACCAACCCGCAGGAATGCAACGACGCCCAGGTGGCGGCGGTATGCGCCGGCCTGGATTTCGCCCTGGCCGCACAGTAACGCGCCACGTTCCGGGCGGTGACCGGCATCAGCCGGTGCCGCTTGGCCGGCGCGGTGGCGAGCGGCGCGCCGGTCGTCGCCCGGCAGCCGGCGAAGACATCCAGATCGCGCTGGTACACGCTGCTGCTGACACCGAACAGGCCCAGCAGGGAATGGAAGACATTGTCGTGGCTGTAGGCGCGGTGCAGCGCATTCCCACGCAGGCAGGCCATGTCCAGGCCCGCGTTGCGGCTGAACTCCGTTGAGAACCACATCACCATCGGCACCTGGGTCTGTTCGCGCGGGGCGATGAAGTAGGGCGTGCCGTGAAGGTACATGCCGCGTTCGCCGAGCGACTCACCATGGTCGGAGACATAGATCAGCGCAACGTCGCGGTGGTCCGAATAGCCCTGCAGCAGGTCGATGGTCTCCGCCAGCACCTGGTCGGTATGCACCAGGGTGTTGTCATAGGTGTTGACCAGTGCCTCGTTGCTGCAGTGCTGGATCTGGTTGCTGTCGCAGGTCGGGCTGAAGGCCCGCGACGCTGCGGGATACCGTTCAAAGTAGGTCGGCCCATGGCTGCCGAGTTGATGCAGCACGACCAGGGCATCGCCGTGGATCGCGTCGATGCGTGCGCCGAGCTGATGCAGCAGCACGTCGTCGTAGCAGGTGCCGTCGCCGTTGACGCACCGGCCGGCCACCTTGAGTGCGGGCATGTCCTCGGTCGGCACGCGCTCGCACACGCCCTTGCAGCCGCCATTGTTGTTGTTGCGCCAGAGCACGCCGACGCCGGTACGCTGCACGATGTCGAGCACGTTCTCCTCGGTCGCCGCGCGGACATCGTCGTACTGGCGGCGGGTCATCTGCGAGAACATGCACGGCACCGAGATCGCCGTTGCGGTTCCGCATGAGGAAACATCACTGAAGCTGATGACGCCTTCCTTGCGCGAGAGCCGGGGATTGGTCGCGCGTGGGTAGCCGTTGAGCTGGAAGTTCTGTGATCGCGCGGTCTCGCCGACGACCATGACTACCAGCTTCGGGCGCGGCCCCGGTACGCGCCGTGCGTCCATGCCGATCGGGCGCAAGGGTTGCTGGCGGGTGCTGTAGAGGCCTTTCAGATAACCGTGGGTATGGCGCACGATGTTCATCGGCAGCACCTGGTCACGGATATAACGATTGTTTCGCAGCAGCGAGGAGTAGTCCTTGTAGAATGCGAAGCCGACTGCCAGCAGTACCAGCAATGACGCCAGAACGCTGGCCGGCCACACCAGCAGCGAACGTATCGAACCGGCCCCGCTGGTGGTGCGCACCAGGGCCAGCCCGGCAGCGGGCAGCACGCCCAGCACCAGCAGGGTCAACAGCAGTGGCAGCGAGAGATAGGCGTTCAGCTCGGCCTGGTTGGTCTCGAACACGTTCTGCACCATGCTGCGATCGATCAGCACGTTGTAGTGCAGCATGAAATAGCTGCAGGCGGCGCTGACGACAACGAGCAGCACCAGCAGCGGCCTGCGCAGAAACGGCAGTGCCAGCAGTGGCGTCAGCATCAGGTTGAACAGGCAGAACAGCACCACCGGCAAGCTGGCCAGGAACAGCACGCTGCGCAGGCTGTTGAGGTCGATCAGCCCCCACAGCGTCTTCCAGAGGGCGATGTTTCCAATCGTGGTGAAGAACAGTGCGGCGGCCCAGACCAGAACGATCGGATGGGGCCGTGGAAAACGGAGGCATTGACGCACGAGCAGGTTCCGCGGAACGGGAGTGCGCGCAGTATCGAAACCGCTTTATCAGGAAGTTGTCAGGATTGGCGGCTCACCCCAGCAGGATCACGCCCCACACAGCGCCGACCATCAACAACGCGGTGGTCTGCGCGGCACTGCCCATGTCCTTGGCATTCTTGGACAGCGGATGCTGCTCCAGAGAGATGCGATCAACCACCGCCTCGATCGCCGAGTTGAGCAGTTCCACCAGCAGGCTGATGAAACAGACCGCCAGCACTATCGCGCGCTCGACCGCGCTGATGTCCAGCACGAATGCTGCAATGATCAACAGCGCGTGCAGAAGCAGCAGCTGACGAAAGGCTGCCTCGCCGCGGAAGGTGGCGATGAAACCATCGCGCGAATGGATGAGGGTGTGGAAGATGCGGCTCAGGCCGGTCTTGCCGTGCGGGTACTTGCCGCTGTCCTTGGGGTGTTGCATGCGGGTTCCGCCGTGAAGTGAGCCATCCCAGCATGTGCACGCGCGCGTCAGGAAACCGTCAGAGGGGCCACTCCAGGCTGAACCGGCATCCCTGCTGCGAGGAATGCACCGTCATCCTCCAGCCCAGATGCTCGACGATGCGCTGCACGATCGACAGCCCTAGTCCCTCGCCACTGTGCGGGTTGCCGGGCAGGAAACGCTCGAACTGCTGTGGGTCGATACTGGAGGGCAGGCCGGGGCCCGTGTCGGCGACGATGAGTGCGGAGTCGTGGAGGGTGATCCGCACTTCGCCGCATTCGGTGTACTGGCAGGCGTTGCGCAGCAGGTTCCAGATCACGCTGTGCGCCAGATTCGCGTTGGTGTCCAGCACGGTGTCATGCAGGGCATCAAACGCAACGATCACCGGCTTGCCGGAAAGCCAGGGCTCGCAGCGCTCCATGCAGGATTCGATCAGCGGACGCAGGGCCACCTGGTTGCGCGGCACGGTACTGGGGGCGCGCGAGAGCAGCAGCAGGCAGGTCAGCTGGCGCTGCATCTCCTGGGTGGTGCGCAGGATGCGCTCGGCACTGGGAACCAGGTGGCTGTCGGCCGGAAGCTGGCAGGCGAGCGTCTCTGCGGCGCCTCCGATGATGGCCAGCGGCGTGCGCAGCTCGTGGCTGGCATCGCCACTGAAGCACTGCTCGCGATGCAGGAACCGTTCGAGCTCGTCGCTGTGCCGGGCGAAGGCGCGGGCGAGTACACCAATCTCGTCGCGCGCGTCCTGATAGGGAAAGGGCTTCTGGCCGTCCTGCACCGCGTCCGCCAAGCGCGTGATGGGCGCGATGACGTGCGTCGCCACCTTGCGACCGATCAGGAAGGCGCCCAGCACGCAGATCGAGATGACCAGCGCCGCAAAGGCATTGATCAGGTGTTCCAGGTAGCCATAGGGGGCAGCGTCCTGCAGCAGGTAATAACGTTGGCCGCCACTGTCGAACACACGCAGGTGCCACTCGTTGGGTGCTGCTTCGCCGTGGTAGCCCGGACCGTACTGGCGCAGGACCATCGGCACGCTATGGCTGTCGTACAACTGGCTACCCGAGGGCAGGGCGGGGTGTTCGCCACGGGCCAGTGCTCCCTGCAGCTTCTGCACGGCACTATCCTGGGTCCGCGCGATGACGGCGGCCCTGACCTGGTCGTAGTCGACCTGTTCGGCCAGGACGATGAAACCCATTGCACCGGCCATCAACAGCACGAACGAGATCGTGATGCGGGTGCGCAGGCTCAGCCGGCGGTAGAGGGAAGCAGGGCTCACGCCAGCATGCGCCAGCCGACGCTGTGCACCGTGGTGATCAGCGCGGTGTCAAAGCTCCGGTCCACCTGCAGGCGCAGCTCATGGATGTGTGTTCGCAGCGCGCCGCTGTCCGGTGGCTCGTCGCCCCAGACCAGGTACTGCATCTCCTGCTTGCGCACCACCGCGGGAGCCGCACGCACCAGGCACATCAGCAGCTTGTGCGACGTGGGCGTCAGCGTAATGCAGCGGCCTTGCCGCCAGGCCTGTGGCGAGCGCGTGTCCACCTGCAGATCCTTCCACGCCAGCACGCTCTGGACCTGGCGACCCTGCGCCCGTCGCACCAGGGCCTTGATCCGCGCATCCAGTTCCGTCAGCGAGAACGGTTTGACCAGGTAGTCGTCCGCACCCAACGCAAGGCCCTGAACCCGGTCTTCGACTGGATCGCGCGCGGTCAGCATCAGGATCGGTACCGGGTTCTGGAACTCCTGGCGCAGCTTCTGGCACAGCGTCATGCCATCCAGGCGCGGCAGCATCAGGTCCAGCAGGATGGCGTCGTAGTCGTGCTGCGTGGCCCGGCGCAGGCCGCTGGCACCGTCGCGGGCGTCGTCCAGCACGTAGCCGAGAGGCTCGAAGAAGGCGTACAGGTTGGCTACGAGCTCGGGGTTGTCTTCGATGATCAGCAGGCGGGTCATGGCGTGCGTCCTTGCGCGTGGCCGAACTGTGCCCGATCCCTCACTGATTGCCAATGCGCAGGCTGAATGGATCGCGGCCTGGGTTCGGCCCCGTCAAACGACGTTCAATCGGCCGGGCTGCGTGAATCGCGGACCGAGTAGATCACCGAGAAGATCTTCCAGCCATGCTCGGTCCGGATCAGCTGCCACATTTCCTTGCCCCAGTTGGTCTTCACCCCATCGTCGTGGAAGCTGTAGTCGAACGACACCGAGGCCACATCGCCATCCGTCTCGATCTTGGTGTTGGAGAATGTCTCTTCTTTTGGCTTCGGCGAAGCCACCGCTCCGTCGATCAGCGCGATGAAGTTGTTGGTGGGAATCTGCCGAGCCTTGATCGCATCGGGCTTGGCCTTGCGGATGTCCTGCAGGCGCGCGTCCTCGGAGACGAACTGCCAGCCGATATCTTCCGGTTTTTCCGAAAAGAACAGGCCCATGTAGGTCGGCTTGTCCTTGTTGATCAGCGAGGTGCGGAACGATTCGACCACCTGTTCGATCGCTTTTACATCCGCCGCTGATGGGTGCTGGGTTGCGTGGGCCGGCTGGCCTGCGACGAGGAAGGCAGCGAGAAGCGCGCCTTGGAATCCGATGGTTCGCATCATTGACGTGGGTCGCAGCAGGGTAGGAGCGCCGCCGGGGCCACGGCTACAGGGCCCCGGCGCGCTCCACATTCAACGATGCAGCGCGTCAACAATCAAGCCGGTTGCGATCTCCACCAACAGGTACTCGTTGTCGGACTGGCGCACCCAACGCCGGTCGCGGCCCGGCTCACGCAGGTGATAGCGCGCATAGTCGTCCACCCAGTATCGGCGATCCACTTCGGACCACGGCAGGCGCTCACCGCGTCGCCAGGCCTTCTTCTGCCAGCCCGGCGGCGGCGCATCACGGTTGTGGGGGCCGCCGGCATGCGGCGGCGGGCCGTTGCCGCGGGCGTGGTGCGGCGGATCCGCGAAGGCGGGAGCTGCGGCGAGTGCTGCGGCCGTACTCACGGCAAGGGCAAGCAGACGTATGGATGTCATCGGGATGTCTCCGTCATGGCCGCGGTATGCGGCGCTGTGAACGCGAATGTAGGGCAGGCCATGTGAATGAATACGGGTGTCGGCATGCCGTTCATGAACAGATCGGGTTGCGCCTGCTGCTGCGAAGATGATCTCAGCGTATCGCACCATCGGCTGTGTCGCCCGCAGCCCAACCGCCGCCCAGTGACAGGAACAGTTCCATCTGACGGTCGACCCGCTCCGCGCGCGAGGTGGCCAACGCGGACTCCGCATCTGCCAGCGCGGCCTGGGCCGAAAGCACGTCGAGAAAATCGATCCTGCCGAAACGGTAGAGTTGCTGTGCCTGCCCGGCGGCCCGCGCTGCGTCCATCCGCGCCTGCGCCAGGCTGCGCTCGCGTTCAAGCTCCTGCGTGCAGGCAGAAAGCGCGGTCTCGGTCTGGCGCAGTGCCCGCAGCACGATGCCGTCAAACGAAGCGAGAGCAGTATCTGCATTGGCACCAGCCGCTGCGATGCGGGCCTTGGCTGCGCGGCGGTTGGGCCAGTGCCATGACAGCACGGGGCCGATGCTCGCACCGAAGCTGTCGGCTGACAGCAGATGCGCCGGTGTGCCAGCCACGCCCGAGGAGGCGCCCAGAGTGATCTGCGGATAGAGCCCCGCCGTCTCGACACCGATCATTGCAGTCGCGGCGGCCAGGCTGCGTTCGGCTGCGCGTACGTCAGGGCGCCGCTGGAGCAGCTGCCAGCCGTCACCGACCGGCAATGCTTGCTCCAGCTCAGGGGGCTGTGGGCACCCTTCCGCTTCCCTGGGATAGTCCGCCGGGAGCCTGCCCATTAGTGCGGCCAGTTCGAGCAGTGAGGCCTGCCGTTCCGCCAGCAGGTGCGGTATCCCCGCCGCGCTGCGGTTGACGGCGGCACCGGCACGGCTGACATCGAAGTCCGTTCCGCGCCCGCCTGCAGCCAGGCGTCGGGTTGCCTCCAGCGTGGCGCGCTGTATCGCCAGCACTTGCCGGGTTGCGGCGAGCGTGTGATTGCGGGTGCACACCTGGAGATAGGCACGGGTGACGGCAGCAGCGACGACCACGCGGACCTGGTCGCGTGCCGCAGCAACCGCCTCCGCGTTCGCGTTGGCGGCTTCGATGCCGCGGCGGATGCCGCCTGCGAGGTCCAGCGGATAGGAGAGGTGAAGACCCAGCGCATAGGACTGCGGCGCGGCCGACGCCTGGGTGTAACCACCGGCATGGGCGAGCGTGCCCGATGCATCCACGTCGGCCTGCACGGCACCGCGCGCACGGTACTCCAGCACGGTAGCGCTGGCGCGCCGAAGGTTGGCATCGGCGGCGCGCAGGTCGGTATTGGCCGCCAGTGCTTCGCGTACGTAGGCGTCAAGCTGGGGGTCGCCATACAGTTGCCACCACCGATCCGGTGGCACGTCGTGACTGAACGATGCGTCCTGGCCTGAGACGAACGCCCGGGCCGCCCGGGGGGAGGCTGCGACGGCATTCGCAGGCAGGTGATAATCAGGGCCGGATACGCAGGCCGTCATCGGCAGCAGCAGGGCAAGCAGCCCACCACGTACGGTTCGCACGCTCACTTGCAGGCTCCCTGGGCCGAGGGCGTGATGGTCACGTTCGCAGTGCGACCCACGATCAGACGCGTATCCGCCGGCGCATCATCGATGTGGATGCGGACCGGGATGCGCTGTGCAAGCCTCACCCAGGTGTAGGTCGGCGCCACGGCCGGCAGCAGGTTGTGCGTGCTCGAGCGCTGATCGTCGGCAATGCCGGCGGCAATGGTGTCCACGTGTCCGCGGACATCGCGGGCGTCGCCCATCAGCCGGGCCACGGCGGCATCACCCTCGGTGATGCAGCCCAGTTTGGTTTCCTCGAAGTAGCCTTCGATACGCAGGCTGCCGATATCGATCAGCGCCAGCGCCTGCGCACCGGGTTGCAGGTAGTCGCCCGCGTGCAGGTCCAGATTGGTGACGATGCCATCGGTAGTCGCGCGCACCTCGGTACGTCGCACGTTGAGCTGGGCTACGCGCTGTTCGGCTCGTGCCTGGGCAAGGGCGGCCAGCTCGGTATCGACCTTGGCGGCGTTGCGTTCGCGTGTTTCCGAGGCGACCAGGTTGCCAAGTGCGTTGTCGCGCGTCGATTCGCGGCGGGCCAGCGCCAGCGTCGCTCGTGCACTGCTGACCGCTGCGTCGGCCTTCTCAAGCGCGGCAGCGAAGCGCGGTTGATCCAGCACCAGCAGCAGCTGTCCGGCGCTGACCCGCTGGTTGTCGTGCACCAGCACCTGGGTGACCAGGCCTCCCATGTCCGACGCGACGCGCACCACATCGGCGCGCACCCGTCCATCACGCGTCCACGGGCGTGTTTCGTAACGATTCCAGAGGGACAGTGCAGCGACGACAGCAATCGCGAATACAACCAGCGTTGCGCTCCAGCGCCCGATGACAGCAAGCGTGTGTTTCATTTCATTTCTCGAACAGAGGCGCAAGCCGGATCATCAGCTCCGCCAGGATCACGAACAGGGAAAGGCCTACCAGCGGCCGTGCGGCGAACCAGCGGTACAGACCGAGGCTGGCGAGCAGACGTGAGGTCAGCATCGACAGCGCCAGCGCGGCGGCGGCCACGGCGAGCAGGCCGGGAATGAGCACGCCATCAATGGAAAGATCAGAAAACATGAGGTCGGTGCCGATGGGTGAGCGGGGGTGCCAGCAGGTCGCGGCGCAACCCGCAGAGCAGGTGCGACAGATGCTCCCGATCCGCGCTGCTGGCCACCGCTGCTTCTCGCATGCGGTCGAGCAGTTCCAGGAGATGGGCGTCGACACGGCGTGGCGCGTGGGCGCGGATCCTGGAATGTGCTGCGACGCGTTCGATCAGCGTCGCCTGAAGCGCTTGCATGCGCGGATCCTGCAGGCGCGTGTCCAGTGAGCGGAGTTGGCTGGATGCACGTGCCGCACGGACGTCCGCAAACAACGCTCGCAGGTCGCGTGCTGCGCTGGAACAGCCCTGCAACCTGGGAGCGAGCAGCCCGATTCGATCCAGCATGCGGCTGAGCCAGGCGCGGGTCATATCATCTTGTCCGGCGGCGTGTCGTGCGATGTCCCGACGGATCGAACGCTCCAGCCGTGCGCGGTTGCGGCCCGCATCGGCGGTCTGGAACAGCTGCATGCTGCACAGTGCCATTGCCGTACCGACGAACAACGCAACGCTGTTGTTGAGTGCGCCGACGATGTTGACCGTATTGGTCGCACCCAGGCCTGCGATGAGCGGGAAGGTCAATACCACGCCCAGGGCGGCCATGATGAAGGGCGGCCGGGCCAGGAACGATCCGCACAGCAGCAGCACCGGCGCGAACGCGGCAATCAGGCCGACGAAATCGGACAGCGCGGGGAAGATCAGCAGACCGTAGAGCAGGCCGACGGCAACGCCAATCAACGACCCCACCAGATAGCGCATGACATGCGGCGCCGGCGCTTCGAGGGTGCCGAACAGGACGCATGCAGTGCCGATGATGGACACCGCCGTGGCGCCCTCCGGCCAGCCGGTAACGATCCACAGCACGCAGCTCAGCAGGATGCCTACGAACGCGCCCAGCGCGCTGCGCAGGGCAAGCCGATGATCCCGGTGAAGTACCGCACCCTGCGCATGTCGGGCAAGGCGGGCAGGTACATGCCGGCGCCAGTCGGGGCGGGCAGCGCATAGTTGTGCCTGCAGCACGCGGCAGTCGGCGTGGGCGAGGTCGAGCTCGGCCTGTTGCGCGGCGAGGCCGGTCTGCATCAGCTCGCGCCAGCCAGGCGAATCCATGGCGCTGGCCTGTGATGAGCGCAGCCGTGCGAGGGAATCTTCCACCGCGCTGGAGAGCATCAGTACATCCAGCATCCGGTCATGCAGGGCACGCAGGATCTGCACCTGGGCCACGCCGTGGGCGCTGTCGAAGGGCAGGTGGATCGACAGCACATGCAGCTCGAGCAGGTCGGCGGCCACTTTCGAGCGGTCCGTCGCCAGCACCGTGTCCGATGCACCGGCGCGCATGTCGCGTGTCCATCGTTCCGCGTCATCCAGCACGGCAGCAACCCGCGCGTGCACGCGCATCGAGACCCGGCGCGGCAGCACCAGCCCATGTACCAGCGTAGCCGCCAGGATGCCGATGGCGATTTCCTGCACCCGCGTGATGGCGATGGTGAACACGTCTCCCGGCACCATCACCGCAGGAAACCCGATCAGGCTGGTGGTATAGCCGGCCAGCAGGAACGCGTACGCACGTGGCGTGCGGTCGAGCATCGCCAGATACAGGCACAGCGCCATCCACGCCGCGAGCGCGGCGCTCAGCACCAGGGGTTCATTGGCGAAGCGTGGCACCAGCACGACGGTGGCGACGGCCCCGCCCACGGTACCGAGCAGGCGGAACAGGCCGCGGCTCAGTGTTGCCCCGGAAAGGGGCTGCGACACCAGATAGACCGTCCCGATCACCCAGAATGGGCGATTCAGGCCGATCCGCAAGGAGACATACAGCCCCAGCGACGCGGCGAGCAGGCATTTGAGCGAGAACAGCACCGCCTCCTGGTCGGTCCTGAGGGCAGGGCTTTTCAATCGGGCAAATGCCTGGAGCACGTGGGGGCGGAACGGGGTGGGGGAGTGCATGCGGCTCATGCTAATGAGCGACCGCAACGGCGAATTTCGCTACAATGACAATCAATCGCTAAAACCGGTCAATGTGAGAATGGCTCGCATTTCGCTCCCCGGCTTTGACCTGGACCCGGACGAGACCGATCGCCCGGCGGTCGCCAGCCGCCTGCAGGTGGCCGAGCACGACGCAGAGATTCCCTTGCATGAGCACCGCAAGGGTCAACTGATTCTTGCGCTGCATGGCGCGGTGACCTGCGAAGTGGCCAATGCGCTGTGGATCGTGCCGCCCCAGTGTGGCGTCTGGATTCCGGGTGGCATGCCGCACAGCAATCGCGCCACCGCCAACGCGCGCCTGTGCTACCTGTTCGTCGAGCCCGGCGTCGTCGACCTGCCGGCGCAGTGCGTGACGCTGGCGATCTCGCCGATGCTGCGCGAGATGATCCTGCACCTGGCCGACGCGCCGCTGGACTACCCGCATGGCAGCCACACCGACCGGTTGGCGCGGGTGCTGCTGGACGAACTGGTGCAGATGCCGGCCGAGCATCTGTCGCTGCTGGTCAGCCATCACCCGAAGGTGCGGGCGTTGGCGGCGGCGCTGTCGGCGGATCCGGCAGATCGCAGCACCATCAGCCAGTGGGCCGTGCGCCTGGCCCTGGGCGAGCGCACGTTGAGCCGGCTCATCGAACGGGAAACGGGCTTGTCCTTCGGGCGCTGGCGGCAGCAGCTGCATCTGCTCATCGCCATTCGTGAACTCGCCGCGGGCGCACCGGTACAACGCGTTTCCGAGACACTGGGCTATGAGTCGGTGACGGCCTTCATCACGATGTTCAAGAAGGCGCTTGGCCTTTCCCCGGCGCGGTACTTCGCGGTGCGCCTGCGCGGGCAGTAGCGGGGAACAACGGGGGAAGCCGTTGTCTGGAACGGCTACTTCGAGGTGTCGGAGACCGATTGAATCGCGGCCACCACCGCAGCAGGGTCCTCGCGCTGGACGGTGTGGCCGGTTGCCAGGTAGCGATGCGAGCCACGCGTGAAGCCCGAGAAGAGCAGGGCGTGCTGCGCCTTCCAGAGTGCCATGCCCGCTGCGGTTTCTTCGAAGAACAGCGGTTCGGCAGCCAGCCGCGTTGCAGTCAGCAGCGCCACCGGCAAGTCCGGCATCGTGCGCGGGGTTTCCGCACCGGGTGCATCCAGTTGTTCGGTCAGCACGGCGTAGTCGGCGGCCATGGCTGGCGGCAGCATCGCCCGCAGCCGGGCATCATCTGCCTGCACGCGGGCACTGTCGGCCTGCTTGAACGCATGGCGCTGCCCCATCGTGGCCGGGTCCACCAGCACCAGGCCCTGCAGGCGCTCCGGATGGCGGCGTGCAAACTCCGTGGCCAGCAGGCCGCCATAGGAGTGACCCACCAGCACCACGCGGCGACCGGGAGCGAGCGTATCGATCACGGCTGTGAGGTCGGCCAGATGCCCATCGATGCGCTTGGGGTGACCGTCGCTGCCGGACTTCCCGAGTCCTGCGCGGGCGTAGGTGATGCTGTGGTAGTCGCGCCCCAGATCGGCAACCACCTCCTTCCAGGCGCCCGCGCCCTGCCCGAAGCCGGATTCAAAGACCGCGGTGATCGGGCCGCCCCCGGTCTCTTCGGCCTGCAGTGCGTAGGCGCCGCGATCCACCTGGATTTCCCCTGCGTGGGCGGTGCCTGCAGCAGCCATCATCGCGGCCAGCACCCACAACGTCACTCGGCTGCTCTTCATTGCCATTCCCCTGGGCCGTGACGCGTGCCGGCCCTTCCGATGGGTCAGGTCTGCAGCGGAGTGCCACAGCCTGGCGACCTCGCGACAGGTCGTGCTGGTAATGTAGTGATGTATAACACCAACTCCCTGTGCAGGAAGTCATGGGGACGGGCGTAGACCGCTGAATGGCGTTGGATGCTTGAATCTGTGATCGGTTACGCAACTCCACACTTGAATGTGCAAGCGTCCTCAACGATAAAGGCGGCATGTGGCACTGCCGCATTCCGGACCAGGGACGATCCGAAGCATGACGCGGGGCACAGCTCCGCGTTCTCGTTCCCGCCGGCGCTGTGTTCGTCCAGGAAGGAGAACAGGGATGTTGGAACCACTGAAGACCATTTCGTGTGCCGTGCTGGCGATCGTTGCCGTTGGCTGCTTCGCCCCCGCAGTGGCACAGGCGCAGGAAAGCAAGATCACCTGGCGCATTTCACAGCCCGGCGGCAATTCGACGCAGTACAAGACCCAGCAGCAGGCGGTGCAGGCGATCAAGAGCCTTCCCGCACCCAGTCCATTCCCGCCGGAGTTCCAGTTCGGCTGGCAGTCTGTCGACAAGATCAAGTCGAAAGTTGTGGACTTGAACGGCAATACGTCGATCACCTACTGGATGGGGAAGTCGCAGCCCTCCGACCCGGACTGGTCCTACATTGGGCGTGACATATTCCCGACGGAAGAGGCGATGGTGGCCGATCTTCTTGCGGACCAACAAGCCAGCAATCCCGTGTGCCCCGGGGCGGCGGTCACTCCTTCTGGCGACTGGTTTGCAGCTTCGCCCGATCAGGAAGGTGTCATCGAGTCGCGCTACTACGATCTGACTTCCATGGCTGGCAACAACACGGCTGAATCACCCTGCACGCCGTACACCGGAACGGTGGCGGTCGCGCGTACCCGGCGCTTGAACTGCCCGATTCCCCTCACACAGTGGTCCAACAAGCACAACGCCTGCGTCAGCGAAGAATTCGTTGCGACCATCACATCGAAGTCGCAGAAGTGCGACAAGGACGGCGGCAACGGTAGCTGCTCCATGTCCCGTAACGATACAGCGGCGAACATGAGTCCGATTCCCGATAAGGACCCGGCCTCCAACGGCGGTACCTGCGACGGCAATGTCGGCAACCCATGTGATGTCAAAACGGGGGAGAAGTATGAGATCGCGCCGGACTTCGATCTGGGCTGGATCGCACTGACGCGTTTTTATCACTCTGGCATCTCGACGTCCTCCGGTGGCTTCGGCTATGGCTGGACCCACTCGCTGGGCGCCCACCTGGCACTGGATGGCGTTGACAGTGCGGGCATCATTGAAAGCACCGGTTTCCAGCGTGCATTCAAGAAGGTCGGCCAGGCCTATGAGGCGGACGACGACAGTGGCGATCGTCTGGTCCAGAACGGCAACTGGACACTGTACTCGGAGGGCTCCATCTCGACCTTCGGCGCGGACGGGCGTCTGGCCGCCAAGCGCTTCCCGGATGGCACGTCGCTGACCTATATCTACGACGACAGCGACCGCCTTGCGGCCGTCACCCACAGCAGTGGCCGCACACTGGAGTTCGTTTACCAGTCCGACGACTATGAGGCGCTGATCAGTTCGGTGCTGGTCGAAGGCATTGCGCTCGCCGCCTATACCTACACGCCGCAGAACCAGGTCGCCACGGTGACCTATGCGGGTGGCGATGTGCGCACGTATCACTACGAGAACCAGGCTTTCCCCCAGCACCTGACGGGTATCACCGCCGAGGACGGTCGCCGCTACAGCACCTTTACCTACGATTCCATCGGTCGTGTGATCTCCAGTCAGCATGCCGGCGGTGCCGATGGCGTGACACTGGCCTACAGCCCCAATGGTGGTGCGGTGGTGACCGACGCGCTGGGGCGGCAGACCGACTACACCCTGACACCCGGGGGCGACACCGCTCCGTCGCGCAAGGTGACCGGCCTGAGTGATTCGCAGGGAACCGTCAGCCGGACCTACTACGACCAGAGTGTCGACTTCCGCCGGCGCCTGGATACCTACACCGATCGCCGCGGCATCCAGACCAAGCACACCTATGCGCAGGGCACCGATCCGGTGAGTGGTCGTGCCGTCAGCATCCATACCGTGTCCGAAGCGTTCGGCCTGCCCGAGCAGCGGGTGGTGACCACGGCGCGCGACGTCGAAACCAACGCGGTACTGACCACCCGCATCGGCAATCGTGAAACCCGAACGTCCTTCAATACCCGGCGTCAGCCGACAACCAACACGGTGACCGACACCGCGTCCGGTCAGGCGCGCATCACCAGCTACACCTACTGCGAAGCCGCTGATGTGGTAGCGGCAGGCAGCTGCCCGGTGGAGGGGCTGCTGAAGAGCGTGGATGGCCCGCGCACGGATGTGGCCGATGCCGTTACCTATGCCTATTACTCGGCGGATGATGCAGGGTGCGCGACCGGAGGTGCCTGCAGCTATCGCAAGGGCGACCTGCGCAGCGTGACCAATGCGCTGGGCCAGACGGCCGAGACTCTGGCTTACGACGCGTTCGGGCGGCCGTTGTCGGTCAAGGATGCCAACGGCATTGTGACCGACTACACCTACCATGCCCGCGGCTGGCCGACTTCGGTCACCGTGCGCGGTGCCGCCACAGCCGAGGACCGGGTGACCCAGATCAGCTACTGGCCGACCGGCCAGGTGCAACAGGTCACCGAGCCTGACGGCAGCAGCGTCACCTATGTCTACGACGCCGCCCAGCGGCTGACGGATATCGCGGACAGTGCGGGCAATACCATTCACTACACGCTGGACAACGCCGGCAACCGCCTCAAGGAAGACACGCTGGATACCGGCGGCACCCTGCGTCGCACTCTGGCAAGGACGTTCAACACGCTCGGCCAGCTGACCGCGCTGAAGGACGCAGGCAATCACGCCACCGGCTTTGCGTACGATGCCAACGGCAACCCGCAGACCGTGACCGACGCCCTGCAGCGCGTGACCAGCCAGCAGTTCGATCCGCTGAACCGCCTGGCCCAGACCCTGCAGGACGTCGGCGGCGTCGCGGCGGAGATCCGCAGCCAGTACAACGCGCTGGACCAGGTCACCCAGGTCACCGACCCGAAAGGCCTGCATACGACCTATGCCTACAACGGGTTCGGTGATCTGACCGGACAGGTCAGTCCGGACAGTGGCGCCAGCAGCTTCACCGTGGACGCCGCCGGCAACCGCAAGACGGCCACCGATGCGCGTGGCGTCACCGCCACCTATCACTACGATGCACTTAACCGCCTGATCGGCATCGCCTATCCGGACCCCAATCTGGACGTGGGCTACAGCTATGACGTCGCGCCAGCGGCCTGCGCCGCCGACGAGCGCTTTGCCAAGGGACGCCTGGGGCAGGTGCTGCATGCCAATGGCAGCACCCAGTACTGCCATGACCGCTTCGGCCAGGTCACCCGCAAGGTGCAGACCGTCAATGGTGTGGCCAGCACACTGCGCTATGCCTACAGCAAGTCGGGTCGCCTGACTGCGTTGACCTACCCCGACGGCAGCGTGGCCGACTACGTGCGCGATACCCAGGGCCGCATCAGCCAGATCGGCCTGACCCGCCCCGGCCAGGCGCGCCAGATCGTGGTGAACAACGTGACCTATGCGGCCTTCGGCCCGGCCACTGGCTGGACCTACGGCAATGGCCGCCAGCTGCAGCGTCCGCTGGATCTGGACTATCGCCCGCAGGCGGTGCATGACCCGGCCGCAGGCGGCCTGTCGCTGGGCTATGGCTATGACCCGGTCGGTTCGATCACCGAACTGAAGAACGGCACAGGCTCGACGGTGCTGGCCAAGTACGCCTACGACACGCTGGGGCGCCTGACCCAGACCCAGGACGGTACGACCGGCACGCCGATCGAAACCTATGCCTACGACACCACGGGTAATCGCACTTCGCTGACCACTTCGGCGGGCACTGCCAGCTACACCTATCCAGCAACCAGCCATCGCCTGACTGCGGTGGATGGCGAAGCACGCAACCATGACGCAGCGGGCAACACCACCAGCATCGGCAGCAAGACGTTCATCTACAACGATGCCAACCGCATGAACGCGGTGAAGCAGGGCAATGCCGTACTGGAAAGCTACGGTTACAACCATCGCGGTGAACGCGTACTGCGTACCCCGGCCGGTGGCGCAGCGCAGATCACCCTGTATGACGAGGCGGGGCAGTGGCTGGGCAACTACTCGGCCACGGGCCAGGCGCAGCAGCAGGCGATCTGGCTGGACAACTACCCGGTGGCGCTGATCAATGTGCAGAGTACCGGCGTGCCGGAACTGGCCTACGTCCAACCAGATCACCTGGGCACACCGCGCGTGGTGATCGACCCGGTGCGGAATGTCTCGATCTGGGAGTGGAGCAACAAGAGCGAGGTGTTCGGCAACCAGATTCCCAATGCCGATCCGGATGGCGATGGTGTGGCATTCGAACTGGCGCTACGCTTCCCGGGCCAGCAGGCGACGGATGCGAGCGGGTTGTTCTACAACTACTTCCGTGACTATGACCCGGCGTCGGCTAGATACGTGGAGAGCGATCCCGTTGGGTTGAACGCGGGCGTCAGTACGTATGGCTACGTGATCTCGAACCCCGCCCGATTTACTGATCCGCTTGGGCTGACGACGACGCTAATAACGACATACGATTTCGGTATTGCAAGCCATTCGGCGATTCATGTTTCGATACCTGGCAAGCCTGATTTCCTCTACGATCCTTCCGGCAGCTACGCACCTGGTGGTCGTCGAGGAACCGGTGGGCTATTTGAGGGGCGCGATGCTAGCTTGGCCAGCTACAAAAAGTATCAGGTGGGAACTGGTAGTCGAGTTGAATTAACGGTGATCCCTCTGACTCCGGAGCAAGAGTTAACTCTCATTGCGAACGCGGAGGAGTGGGGGGATGCACGTGGCTTCTGGTGTGCGAGCCACGTGTCCGGCGCGTTGGATGGAATGTGTGGGATAAAGCAAACACTCTTCCCGGGTGTTCTTCAAAAGAGTACAAAGGCGGCAGAATGTCCAGTCAAGTGAAGGATAGGCTCATCTCATCATTGATATGCTTCACTCTATCTGTCTCTGTGAATTCTGCGGGATGGATATGGATATCCGCTTTCATGAAGATAGGGGCGATGCGAGTTCCATACGTACTGCTTCTCTCACTACTTCTTTCGATTACATTCTATGCGCTCTCTCGATGCGAAAGTATGCGCCGCATCCCGCGAAGTTTAGTGGTGGGGTTGATCGCTGGTCTTGTACTCGGGGTCGTGGCTGTAACTTCTTCCAATCTGGCAATTGATGGGGGGGGGCGCTTGCTTCTACAGAGCCTTGAGAGATTCGGAGCAACGGCGTTGGTCGCAGACCTTTGGCCGTCGCTATTACTTGGAAGCTGGCTTGTGGGGGCGGTCGCATTTTGCGGGGCGTCGGTTTACTTAAGGCGAGCGTTCCTGAGGACGCCCTGAATAATCGCCGTAGAGCCTTGGATTTCGACCGCGCTGAATTGATCCTATGCCTGCGGCGCCACCGGTAATGGCCGCGCTGATCACCTCGGCGGGAACTGCCGGCTACACCTATCCAGCATCCAGCCATCGACTGACTGCAGTGGATGGTGAAGAGGGCAGCCATGACGGGACCGGCAACACCACCAGCGTCGATAGCAATGCGTTCGCCTACAACTATGCCAAACGCATGAATGCACGGTGATGCGGTGCTAGAAAGCTATGCCTACACCCTTCGCGGTGAACGTGTGCTGCGTACCCGACCGGTCACGTTGTACGACGAGGCTGTGCAGTAGTTGGGCAACTAGTCGCCACGGGCCAGGCGCAGCAGTGGGCCATCGCGCTGGACAACTATCCGGTGGCGCTGATCAGCGTGCCAAGCGCAGGTGTGCCAGAGCTGGCCTACATCCAGCCGGATCATCTAGGCACGCCGCCGCGCGGTGATCGACCTGGTGCGGAATGTCGCGATCTGGGAGTGGAGCAACAAGAGCGAGGCGTTCGGCAAGCAGATTCCGAGGGCCGACCCGGATGGGGATGGTGTGGCGCTCAAACTTGCGCTGCGCTTCCTGGGGCAGCAGGCGACGGATGCGAGTGGGTGTTCTACGACTACCAGGGCGAGTATGACCCGGCAGTGGGGCAGTACTCGCAGAGCGACCCACTCGGGCTGAGCGCGGGGATGACGACGTACGCATACGTATCGTCGGGTCCGCTTGGTGCGGCTGATCCGTTTGGTCTGTGCGAGGATGATCACGTCTACCGCATTGATCGATTCAGCCTCTGCTCTCCGCAGTCCGCATTCAGAGCTGCGAGAGTGGTAAGTGCTCCAGGCGCGCCGCCGGCCCGAGAGGGGTTCACTCCGGACGTTGAGATTGTCGGGAACGGTGGACGAAACCACATTTCGCAATGGGTGGACTCAAAGAGCATGACAATCGTGAACTCAACGCGTCCCGGCCATCAGTTCCATCCAGGCACGGTATCGTGGAAGGTGGCGCCAGGGCCGCTGGGAATCGGGTCGCAGATCACAATCGTGGGCGAAGGATCCGGGCCCAATCCGATACTCAACGATGCGCTTGGTTTTGGGATTTTTGGTCCGGCGGCTACATTGGCCGCAACGCTTTGCATCGTTGGGCCACGTTGATGGTAAAGCTCCTGACAGTGGTGCTTCTGATTGGAGTGGGATTGGGATTATCCGATGGCGCTTTCGCTATCGGAAAGCGGCCCTTCAAGATGATCCAGTTCTGCGTGCATGACCAAGAGGGCGTGAGACGGTTCAAGCAGACCCTCGGCACCATCGCCAAGGACGAAGGAATGCAGTTCTTCGATGGCAGCGAGGAATTAGATCGCCAGCTGGCCAGGTCAAAGGTGGAGGTGAAGCACCCTGTTGTCTATGTCGGAGTGAAGCGGGGAGATGGCTCTGGACTGGAGGCGGGGAGCCTCGGATTGGATCGCTTCGAGATAGCTATCGGCTTCTCCGAAGGGAAGATGCCCGCCGAGGCACGGTCATTTTCTGTCCGCGTCGAACGCGCCTTGGCTGAGCGCTGGAATGTCCACGCGATTCCAGCACACAAGGGCGCTACACCGCTGGCATGTCGGGCGGGAAGGCCGCTAGCGGCCGAGCAATGAAGCAGCTGCGAATGTAAGTGAGTTCAAGACGAGCGGCGCAAGAAGAGGGGAGAGCCCAAGGTGAGGTATGCCGCAGCTGTTATTGCTGGGTAACTCAATACTGGGGAGCTTCGGGAGCCTTGAGCGGGGCAAGGGGTCGTTGCTAGTGGCGACCATCTGAGAACTGAGTTCGCCCTGGTCGACGATGACAGGCCGAGGCTCGTCGACCTGGTTGACCGTTGGAAGGCGGTCGGCTAGCCGTTGTCCGGCCTGAAGTGTTTCCGTATCGATACCACCTCGACCGGAAGCGTCATTCTCATCTACGCCAGGACATGGCGGATCGAGCATCTGTCGATGGCGGATGCAGTGCCCTGAAGGACATTCCGTGCCCAGATTGCTCACTCCCGACGAGGTCTCCCTCATCCATAGGCTGCTGCCGGAGACGACCGAGCTGTCCGAACGGTTGTTGAAGGATCTGGCGCTCGCCCAGGTGGAGGACGTGGAGGTCGTCGGATTCGGGGGCGTGGTGTTCCTGTCCAGCACGACCCAACGCTTCGGAAGTGACATTGCCACGGCCATGCTCGCCGATGCCGACGGTGTGCCGGTGAGAGTCACCCTGTGCCTGGACAACCACGATCAGCTCTTCGAGCTGGAGCTGTGCAAGGTGGACTTCTCTCCGATCATCGGCGTCGATCTGAGAAGCGCTTTCAGCGAGCATTGACGCCTGTTGAAAGCGTTCCTCGCTGAAGGCCGTTGCGCCTGGCGTTCACCCTTCGGGCTGCAACCGCCCCACCGCCTGCGCGCACAACGACTGGCAGGCCATGACCAACCCTTCCATCACCCGGTCGCCCACGTACTGCCCGGGTTCGCCGTTCTGCCGGGTGCGTTCGGCCGCCAGCAGCATTTCCAGCACCACCCGCAACCCGGTCAACGCGCAATCGGCGTCGGCCAGGGCCAGGCAGCGCCCGGGCAGCTGATGCCGCTCCGGCCAGGGGTGACCGTCGGCCGCCGCACCGGAGCCGATGCGGTGGAGGTTGGCGATGAAGGTGTTCCTGTCCATGGCAGGCGCAGCCTGTGGCGAACCGTCGTCGCCGGCGGCGCTGCGGTAGGCGTGCAGATGCGGGAAGTCCGATTCGTTCATGGCGAGGCTCCGTGCAGGGCAATCGGTAGCCGCCACCCGAAAGGTGGCGGGCGGTACGTGGTTCGAATCCGGGTTGGCCTCAAGCCGGCGGGCGCGAACGCCCCCAACGCACCGCCCGCCATAGCCGGCAGACGGATTGCCAGCCGGCGCCACGCATGGTGACGCCGGCTGGCAAGCGCACTTACTCAAGGCCAACACGGGATTCGAAGCCCGGCCACCCTTTTCCGGTGGCACGCCATCTGAGCCCCTGGCGCTGTGCAATGCCAATCAGAAGAGTTGTAAACATCACTCGATTGGAGACGCTTTTGACATTGTCCTACGCTGTTAAGCCCCGCCAGTGCTGGCTGGCGTAGTGATCCGCCCGCAACGTGCAATCTGCGACATGTGTCCAGGTTGTCACGGCGAACGGGACGGGCGGGGCGGGCCTATCACGACAGGCGGCGCCAATTCAGGCTGCGTGCCTCCCGGGTTGACGCTTTCAACGCCCCAGCGCACTCTGCGGGCTGGGGTCGACAACCCGTTCAGGGGCAGGGCTGCAGGGTGGTACCAGGAGGCGGAACAGCCATGAGCCAAC
This sequence comes from Stenotrophomonas sp. GD03654, assembly GCF_029845105.1. Lineage (NCBI taxonomy): Bacteria > Pseudomonadati > Pseudomonadota > Gammaproteobacteria > Lysobacterales > Lysobacteraceae > Stenotrophomonas > Stenotrophomonas sp. GD03654. The sequence goes on from NZ_JAOCLC010000005.1 coordinate 100,182, forward strand.
TCACCGACAGTTTCGGACGCAGCTTTCCGTACCTGCGCTTGTCGCTCACCGAAGCCTGCAACTTCCGGTGCAGCTACTGCCTGCCCGATGGGTACCAGGCCGACGGCCACCCGCGTTTCCTGCAGGTGGAGGAGATCGGCCGCCTGGTGCGGGCCTTTGCGGCGCTGGGGATGAGCAAGATCCGCCTGACCGGCGGCGAGCCCAGCCTGCGCAAGGACCTGGATGAGATCATCGCCACCGTGGCGGCGGTGCCGGGCATCCGCAAGGTGGCCATCACCACCAATGGCACGCTGCTGCCGCGGCGCCTGCCCGGCTGGCACCGGGCCGGGCTGACCGCGCTGAACGTGAGCATGGACAGCCTGCAACGCGAGCGTTTCCACACCATCACCGGGCACGACCGCCTGCCGGAGATCCAGCAGGGCCTGGCCCTGGCGCAGGCGCTGGGCCTGCCGGCGATCAAGCTCAACGCGGTGCTGCTGCGTGGCCTGAACGACGACGAGCTGCCGCAGTGGATGGACTACCTGCGTGACCGCCCCTTCAGCGTGCGCTTCATTGAACTGATGCGCACCGGCGACAACGAAGCCTATTTCCAGCGCCACCACCTGCGCGCCGACGTGGTGGTCGAGCAGCTGCTGGCCGCGGGCTGGCAAGAGCGTCCGCGCGCGGCCGATGCCGGTCCTGCACGCGAGTTCGGCCACCCCGGCCATCGCGGCAGCATCGGCATCATCGCGCCGTATTCGCGTGACTTCTGCAAGGGCTGCAACCGCCTGCGGGTGACCGCCAAGGGCGACCTGCGGCTGTGCCTGTTTGGCGAGTTCGGCGTACCGCTGCGCCCGCTGCTGCAGCGCGACGATGACCACGACGCGCTGCTGGCACGCATCACCACCCAGCTTGGCCTGAAAGCGGCCGGGCATGGATTGCACCAGGGCCAGACCGGGCTGACCCCGCACCTGGCCTCCATTGGAGGATGAGCAACACGATGAGTGGGGAATTGAACGCGGCCTTCCACATGGCCGATGTGCGCAATAAGCGCATCAGCCGCCGCCGTGCGGTGGCGGTGGGCGAGCTGCATGCCGGTCCGGCGGCCTATCCGCTGATTGTCGAGCGCCGCCTGCCCAAGGGCGATGCGCTGGTGATGGCCGAGATTGCCGGCCTGCAGGGCGCGAAGATGGCCTCGATGCTGATGCCGCTGTGCCACCCGCTGCCGCTGGAACTGGTGCAGGTGTTCTGCGCGCCGGTACCGGAACGGCAGGCGATCCGCGTGTGGTGCGAGTGCGCGAGCGAGGCGCGCACCGGCGTGGAGATGGAGGCACTGGCCGGCGTCAACGCGGCGCTGCTGACCCTGTACGACCTGAGCAAACCAGTGGAACCGGCCCTGCGCATCGAAGGCATCCGCCTGCTGTTCAAGGAAGGCGGCAAGCGCGGGGTCTGGCTGCACCCGGACGGCATGGACGAGGCCGAGCGCGCGCGTTTCAAGCCGCGTGCGCCGAAGGGCCTGCAGGGCGCGGCCTGCGCGGTGATCACCCTGAGCGATCGCGCCAGCGAGGGTACCTATGAAGATATCTCTGGCCCGACCCTGGTGGCCGGGCTGAAGAAGCTGGGGGGCGTGGTGGTAGCCGCAGAGGTACTGCCCGATGGCATTGAGCCGTTGGCGGGCCGCCTGCAGGCCTTGGCCGCCGAGGGCGTGCGCCTGTGCCTGTGTACCGGTGGTACCGGGCTGGGCCCGCGTGACCTGACCCCGGAAGCGCTGCGTTCCTTGAACGCGCGGCCGGTGCATGGCTTGGCGCAGATGGTGCGGGCCTTGAGCGCGCAGCACACGCCGATGGCCTGGCTGAGCCGCGCCGAGGTGGTGCAGCTGGGCAACATGCTGGTGTTTGCATTGCCGGGCAGCCCGAAGGCAGCGGCGCAGTGCCTCGATATTCTGGCGCCGGTGCTGGGCCACGCCCTGGCCATGGTCGATGGCGGTGGCCACTGATGATTGCCTACAGCGAGGCCTTGCAGCATCTGCTGGATGCGGCCACGCCGCTGCCGGCCGAACATCTGCCGCTGCATGAGGCTGGCGGCCGTACCTTGGCCAGCGACATCCACAGCGCGCAGTCGTTGCCGCCGTTCGACAATTCGGCGATGGACGGCTTCGCGCTGCGCGCCAACGGCGCAACGTTCGAAGCCGGTACCGAATTTGCCGTGCAGGGTTGGCAGGCGGCTGGCGATGCTGGCGCCGAAGGCGGCGAGGGTGCCTGGGAAATCATGACCGGTGCGCGCATGCCGGTTGGGCTGGATACGGTGGTGCCGGTCGAGAACGTGGAGATCCTCGCCAGCGAGGACGGCCGCCCGACCCGCATCGCCCTGAAGGCATCGGTGAAGCCGGGCCAGAACGTGCGCCTGCGCGGCGAAGACGTTAGCGACGGCGAGCGCGTGCTGCAGGCCGGGCAGGTGCTGGACATCAACGCGCGCACCTTGCTGCATGCGATCGGCGTGGCTCAGGTGGCGGTGATGGCACGGCCGAAGGCCGCGGTGATCGCCACCGGCAAGGAGCTGGTGACCGAAGCTGCGCAGACGCTGGAATCCGGGCAGATCCGTGACAGCAACCGGCCGTACCTGGTCGGCCGCCTGCAGGCCGCCGGTGCCGAGGTGGTCTGGCAGGGCACGGTGGGCGATGAGGTGGCCGCGTTCAACGCGGTACTGGATGCAGCGCTGGACGCGGGTGCGCAGCTGTTGATCAGCACCGGCGCGGTGTCGGCCGGCCGCTACGATTTCATTCCCGACGCGCTGCGCGGCCGGGGTGCGCGCATCGTGTTCCACAAGGTGGCGATCCGCCCCGGCAAGCCGTTGCTGTTCGCGGTGCTGCCCAATGGTGCGCTGTACTTCGGCCTGCCGGGCAACCCGGTGTCGGCTGCGGTGGGCCAGCGCTTCTTCGTGGAACCGGTGCTGCGCCGCCTGCTGGGGCTGGTACCTGAGCCGGTGCTGACGTTGCCGCTGCAGGCCGACGTGCGCACGCCGCCCGGCCTGCGCTTCCACGCGCGGGCGCGGGTGGAAGTGGACGCGCAGGGCCGCCTGAGTGCGCGCGTGCTGGCCGGGCAGGAGTCGTTCCGTTTGATGTCCATGCTGCAGGCCAACGCTTGGGTGGTGCTCGAAGGCGAGGGCGGCGTGGTCGCCGCCGGCACGCCGGTGCGTGTGCAGGGCTGGGGTCATCATGACCCGGTGCAGCTGGCAAGCCAGGAGTCATGATGAGACAGGTGAATCTGCAGTTGTTCGGCGCGTTTTCCGATCTGGATGCCAGCCGCGAAATCGCGGTGGAGGTGGCTGGCGGCACCGTGGCCGATCTGCGCCAGGCGCTGCGTGAGCTGCTGCCGGTGCGGTGGCCGGGTTTCCGTGCCGGCCTGCTGGATTACTCGGCATTCGCCGACCAGCAACAGGTGCTGCGCGACCACGACGCGCTGCCCGACGATGGCCGGGTGGCGATCCTGCCGCCGGTGAGCGGGGGCTGAGCGATGAGCGAGACGATCATTGCCAAGGTCGTGGACCGCGCGCAGGCGGCGATCGATCCGGCCGAAGGCATCGCGGCGGTCTCCGATCCCGGCTTCGGCGGCATCGATGTGTTCATCGGCAAGGTGCGTGACGTCAATGTGGGCCGGCGGGTGACCGGGATCACCTACGATCTGTTCGAACCGCTGGTGCTGAATGAGTTCAAGCGGTTGGCGGCCGAGGTCGAGTCGACGTTCGGTCCGAAGCTGAAGCTGTACGTGGCGCATGCCAAGGGCCGGTTGGGCATTGGTGATGTGGCGGTGGTGGTGGCCGCCGGCAGCCCGCACCGTGACGAGGCGTTCCGGGCCTGCCGGCAGTTGATCGAGGTGGTCAAGCACCAGTGCCCGATCTGGAAGCAGGAGCATTACGAAGACGGCGACAGCCAGTGGAGCGAAGGTTGCAGCCTGTGCCATGCGGACAGCGAAGCCTTGCACCCCCATGGCCACGGGCATTGACCACGCCCTTCGGGGGGCGCCGGTTCCAGTAGATCCACGCCATGCGTGGATGAGGCTTCCCCGATGAATCCGGTGGGCGCAGCCACGCATGGCGTGGCTCTACCATGAATGGAACCATCAACGGCATCGTGCTGGCCGGTGGCCTGTCCGCGCGCATGGGCCGCGACAAGGCACTGCTGCCCTGGCAGGGGCGCACATTGCTGGAACACATGCGCGGCCTGTTGAAGCAGGCGGGCGCGCGCGAGGTCTGGGTCAGCGGTGACTACCCGGCGTTTGGCGGGATCCCAGATCGGGTTGCGCGCTGTGGACCACTGGGCGGCCTCTATAGCGTGGCGATGCAGATGCCTGATGGCCCTGCCTGGGTAGTGCCGGTGGATACGCCACGGTTGAGCGCGGCACTGCTGCAGCGACTTCGCCTGGCGGAAGGCACTGCCTGCGCGGTGTTCGCCGATGAACCATTGCCGATGCGGTTGCAGATCGATGATCATTGCCGCCGCGTGCTGCAGGCCTTGATCGATGACCCGACGGCGCGCCGTTCACTGCGCGCCCTGCAGGAACGCCTGGGTGTGACACGGTTGCCGCTGGCGCCGGAGGATCAGGCGTTGCTGCTCAACTGCAATACCCCGTCGGAATGGGAGTCCATCACAGCATGAAGGTCCAGCTGCAACAGCAATCGATGCGCCTGCGCGTGGATGAAGAAGAACTGGCACGATTGCTGGCAGGTGAATCGGTGGAGAACCTGACGCGCTTTGGTGGCAGCGGTGGCTGGGGCGTGGCGCTGTCGCTGCATGCCGGCGACCAGGCCGTGCTGCTCGATGGCGGGACATTCTGCCGGTTGGTGCTGCCGCGCCAGGCCGTTGAGTCGCTGGCGGGGAGGCTGCCTTGCCGCGATGGCCTGGGCTTCGGTATCGCGTTGGACGACGACAGCATGCTGCAGCTGCAGTTCGACGTGGACGTGCGCGACAGCATGCGCCAGCGTGGCCCGCAGCGACGCTCTGAACCTGCGCCAGAGTAGGCGCATGGTGCGCAGGGTGGGGCGCCCCGCTGTCGTATGATGACGGCCTTCGTTCCTGCGTTGCTGCAATGCCCCTGAACCCCTCCGCTCCCTCTGCGTCCCGACCGGCTACGCCCAATCCGGCAGCGGCCGATGACGGTGACGCGCTGCATTTCTGCAGCACCTGCGCGTTCTCCGATGCCTGCATGTCGCAGGGCTACGACAAGACCGCGCTGGGCGAACTGCATGTGCTGGTCGACCACGTCGGCCCGTTCCAGGCCGGCGACTATCTTTTCCGTGCGGGCGATCCGTTCGATTCGATCGCAGCGGTCCGCGCGGGCATGGTCAAGACCTTTGTCGATGACAGCCAGGGCAACGAGCAGGTGCTGGGTTTCAGCCTGCCGGGCGAGGTGATCGGGCTCAATGCCATCCACGGCGCGCGCTTCCCGTGCAACGCCGTGGCGCTGGACACCGTCTACCTGTGCCGGATCTCGTTCCCGCGATTGAGCCTGCTGGCCAGCCGCATGCCGGGGCTGCAGGCGCGGCTGTTCAGCCTGCTCAGCGCCGAGATCGGCAAGGTGGCCACGCTGGCCGCCAACCATCGCACCGAGGAGCGCATGGCGGCGTTCCTGCTGGATCTTTCCGAGCGCTATGCCCGGCGGGGCTTCTCGGCGACCCGATTCAACCTGAGCATGGCCCGCACCGATATCGCCAACTACCTGCGGATGGCGCCGGAGACGGTGAGCCGCGTGCTGCGCCGTTTGAGCGAAGAGGGTGTGATTGCGGTGAACCAACGTGAGATGCTGTTACTGGACCCGGACCGGCTGGCGGAACTGGCCGTAGCCCGGGACGCCGGACTGGACTGATCAGGCAGAGGGCTGGGTATGAAGCGAGCGGCATTGTTGTTGCTGGGACTGCTGGCCACGGTGCCGGCCTGGGCGGCTGAGCTGACGGTGTCGGCGGCATCGAGCCTGACCGAGAGCATCCGCGAACTCGGCACTGCCTATGAGAAGGCGCACCCGGGAACCAGGGTCGATTTCAACTTCGCCGCGTCGGGCGTACTGCTGCAGCAGATCAGCCGCGGCGCGCCGGTGGATGTGTTCGCCTCGGCCGATGAAACCACGATGGACCAGGCCCAGCAGCAGAATCTGCTGGCTTCGGGTACCCGCGAGGTGTTCGCGGTGAACGCGCTGTGGGTGGTGGTGCCGCCGCAGGCCAAGGCCGCGCCGCGCACCTTGAAGGACCTGGCCGGTGCCGGTGTGCAGCGCGTTGCGCTGGGCAACCCGGACAGCGTGCCGGTCGGCCGCTATGCCAAGAGTGCGCTGGAAGCGGCAGGCCTGTGGCCGTCGGTGCAGGGCAAGACCATTACCACCCAGAACGTTCGCCAGTCGCTGGATTACGTGGCGCGCGGTGAAGTGGACGCCGGCTTCGTCTATGCCACCGATGCGCAGGCGATGCCCGACCGGGTGCGCCGCGCCTTTGCGGTGCCGGTGTCTGGGCGCATTGCCTATCCGCTGGCCGTGGTCAAGGCCAGCTCACAGCAGGCGGAAGCCAAGCGCTTCACCGCCTTCGTGCGTTCGGCACAGGGCCAGGCGATCCTGGCCAAACACGGGTTCGGCAAGCCCTGAGGCATGGATCTGGACTGGAGCGCATTGGGGTTGTCGCTGAAGGTGGCCGGCTGGGCCACCGCGATCAATCTGGTGCTGGGCGTGGCACTGGGCGCGCTGCTGGCGCGTCGGCGCTTTCCCGGCCGTGAGCTGCTGGATTCGCTTCTGACCCTGCCGATGGTGCTGCCACCGACGGTGCTGGGCTATTACCTGCTGGTGCTGATCGGCCGCAACGGCCCGATCGGCGCGTGGCTGCAGTCGTGGTTCGGTATCAACCTGGTGTTCACCTGGCAGGCGGCGGTGATCGCCGCGGCAGTGGCTTCGCTGCCGCTGGTGTTCAAGCCGGCGCGCGCGGCGTTCGAAGAAGTGGACGGGCAGTTGGAACAAGCCGCACGCACGCTCGGTGTGTCCGAAGCCGCGGTGTTCTTCCGCGTCACGCTGCCACTGGCCTGGCGTGGCATTCTTGCCGGTCTGTTGCTGGCGTTTGCACGCGCGATGGGCGAGTTCGGCGCGACGCTGATGGTGGCTGGCAGTATTCCTGGCCGCACGCAGACGCTGTCGATCGCCATCTACGAGGCGGTGCAGGCCGGTCAGGATGGCAAGGCCAACGCGCTGGTGATCCTGACCTCGGTGGTCTGCATCGTGATCCTGTTGCTGGCTGCGCGGCTGGTGGGCGGACCTCGCCGGGAGCTGCGAGATGTGGCTTGACCTGCAGGTGCAGCGTCGCCTGCTGGCAGCAGGCCAGGAATTCGTGCTGGATGTCGCGCTGCAGTGCACGCAGCGCCAGGTGGTGCTGTTCGGGCCCTCGGGCGCGGGCAAGAGCCTGACCCTGAAGGCGGTGGCCGGGCTGCTGCGGCCGGGGCAGGGGCATGTACGGCTGCAGGGGCAGACCCTGTTCGATGCGGCCACCGGCGTGGATCTGCCGCCGCAGCGCCGCCGGTTGGGCTATGTCTTTCAGGACTACGCGTTGTTCTCGCACCTGAGCGTGCGCCAGAACGTGGCGTTCGGGCTGGAGCGCGGCTGGTTCAATCCATTGCGCAGCCGACGCATCGATGCGGTGGAGCAGTGGTTGCACGCATTCCGCATCGACACGGTGGGCGATCTGCTGCCGTCGCAGGTATCGGGTGGCCAGCGCCAGCGAACTGCTCTCGCGCGAGCCCTGGTGACGCAGCCACAGGCGCTGCTGCTGGATGAGCCGTTCTCCGCTCTGGACCACGACCTGCGCCAGCACCTGCGCCAGGAGCTGGAAACGGTGCTGGACCGGACCGGCATCCCGTTGCTGTTGATCAGCCACGACCCGCAGGACGTGGCGATGTTCGGCCAGCAGGTGGCGCGCGTAGTGGATGGTCGCATCGTCGGCGGTTGAGCTGCGGTTGTAGAGCCGAGCCCATGCTCGGCTGCTGTTGGCGGTGTCGCGAAAAGCAGCCGAGCATGGGCTCGGCTCTACAGGATCAACAGATCAATACAACTCACAGTGCGTGCGACCTTCGCCCCGCAGCGCGTCCCAGTGCCCTTCGCCACCGATGGCATCGATGGCTTCGCGCACCGCGCTTTCCAGGTGGCGCTTGTTGCCGCACAAGTACAGATGCCCGCCGCGGGCCAGGACATCGCGCACTTCGCTGGCGCGCTGTTGCAGCACATGCTGCACATAGACCTTTTCCGCGCCGTCGCGCGAGAACGCAGTATGCAGGCTGGTCAGCACGCCACGCGTGTGCCAGTCCTGCAGCTGTTCCCTGTAGAGGTAGTCGTGCTTGCTGTGCTTCTCGCCGAATACCAGATGCACCTCGCGCTCGTGGGCGTTGGCCTGCAGTTCCTGCATCAGGCCCATCAGCGGTGCAATGCCGGTACCGGTGCCGACCAGCAGCAGCGGTGCCTCGCCGGTCTCGGGCAGGTGGAAGCCGGGGTTGGAGCGGCAGTACACACGGGCATGGTCGCCGCCATGCAGCAGGCTGCCGGTGGCAGTACCGAAGCGCTCGCGGCCGCGCAGGGTGTAGCGCACTTCGCGCACGCACAGGCTCAGCTGGTCGTCGCACGGGTGCGAGGCGATGGAATAGGCACGCGGCAGCCGCAGTGACAGCAGTTCACGCAGCCGGGCCAACGGCACGCTGTCCGGGGTGGCGTGGTCCTGTAGCACGTCCAGCAGGTCCAGGCCGTGCAGGTAGGCGTCCAGCTCGCGCTTCTGGCTGACCTTCAACAGGCCCTTCAGTGTCTCGCTGCCGCCGAGCCTGGCCAGTTCGCGCAGCACGCCCTTGCTCAGCAGGCGCAGCTCGCGGTCGTGCAGGGCGGCCACGGCGGCAGTGTCGCCGTACCAGCTCGCCACCGCGTGCAGCAGGGTTGGACCGTTCCCCGGCACCACGTGCAGGGTGTCGCCCGCGCGGAAGGCCATGCCGCTGCCGGCAATGTCCAACTGCAGGTGCCACGCCGCCGGGTCGCTGCTGTTCAAGCGGCGGCGTTCGAGAATAGGCGCGGCAAAGGCATTGTCTTCGCCATAAGCGGTGACCTGCAGGTGCAGGTCCTGGCCAGCGTTGAGGTCGCCATCCAGCACCTGGCCCAGCACCGGCTGCCATTGCTGGAAGAACTGCTCGTAGCCCAGGTCGGCATCCACGCGGTGCAGCAGTGGCTGCGCCTGGCGCTCGCGCAGGGCGGCATCCAGCGCCTTGGTAAAGCCGCAGAAGCTCGGGTAGCCGGTGTCACCAAGGCCGAACACCGCATAGCGCAGACCGCTCAGCGTTGGGGTCTGGCGTAGCGTTTCGAAGAACTGCTCGCCGTTGGCTGGCGGCTCGCCATCGCCGAACGAGCTGGAGATCGCCAGCAGCACATCGCCGTGGCCGAGACTGGCCACGTCGATGTCGTTGAACGGAAGCACCTGCGGCGCGTGCGGCTGCAGGTCCACGCCCAGACGCTGGGCCAGGGCGCGGGCATTGCCCGACTCGGACGCGAAACCCACCAGCAGGCGGCTGAAGGGCGTACTGGTCGGGATGGCGTTCACGCGGCCTCGTAGAAGTCGTCGAACCTTTCCTTGCTGAACTCGACCAGGTCGTAGTTCTGCATCAGGTCGTTCACCACGCGGCGGATGCTGATGTACGAAGTGATGTTGCCATCGGCGTCGAACAGCGGCTGCACGGTCGTGTCGACCACGTAAAGCACGCCGCCTTTTCCAAGGTTGGGCACGATGCCGGTCCAGGTCTTGCCGGCCTTGATGGTGTCCCACATGTCCTTGTAGACGGCCTTGGGAACATCCGGATGGCGCACGATGCTGTGCGGCTGGCCGATCAGCTCCTCGCGGGCGAAGCCGGTGAGCGTGCAGAACAGGTCGTTGGCGTAGGTGATGTTGCCCTGCAGGTCGGTGGTGGAAATCACCATGACGTTCTGCATGGCGTTCAGCAGCTGGGCGTTGTCGGGGGTGTAGCTCATCGCAGGGTCCTTGTGGATGCCGGCCGCGCCGGCGTGTTCGGGTGCTGCATAGGAATACGCCCGCGCGGCGGCGGGCGGTTTGACATTGGTCAAGCGCGTGGCGCGAAGGCCTGCGACCGGGTGTCGCAGGGAGAATCTCCGTAGCGCCGAGTCCATGCTCGGCTCACGCGGCAAACGGGATTGCCAGCAGCCGAGCGTGGGCTCGGCTCTACATGAGAGGCACGGGCGGGAGGCGGGTGGACGTCATGTGTACTGAGCTCATGACGTGTTGTCACAAAGAAATCGCCATGGCTTCACGGTTGATTGATCGCATGCAGGGCTATTGTCGTCCTGAGCCTCTCGCTGACGTCCCCCACGTCCTGCGTCGACTTCCTCCCCACCATCAGCGCCCATCAGGGCGCCGCTGGCGTCCGTCTGCCTGAAATACCCGAGAGACCCTCCCATGGCCAGCGCTGTCCAGTCCGCTTCATCTGTTGCGACCTCTTCCGGTTCGCTCGTGCCGATCGGCACCCGCCGTGGCCACTCGCAACCACTGCAGCTGCCTGAACTGGTACAGCGCGTGTTGTTCGTCGCCACCGAGATGGCCGACTTCATCAAGGCCGGAGGCCTGGGCGACGTGGCCGCAGCCCTGCCGCGTGCGGTACGCGGCGCCTGTGATTCGCGCGTGCTGCTGCCCGGCTACCCGGAGGTACTGCAGCGCCTGCCACAGCTGCAGCGGGTGGGGCAGGTCAGCTCGCGGGCCGGCTTGCCAGCGTGCACGATCGGCATGGCGGTGCAGGCAGACGGTCTTCCGATCTATGTGCTGCTCTCGCCTGAGCTGTACGAGCGTGAAGGATCGCCCTACGTCGACGGGCAGGGCCAGGAGTGGAAGGACAACGCGGTTCGCTTCGCCACGCTCTCACACGCGGCCGCGGAGATCGCGGCCGGGCGTGCCGGGCTGGACTGGTCGCCGCAGCTGCTGCACCTGAACGACTGGCCCGTGGCGCTGGCTGCGGCATACGTGCGCTGGGACCGGACAGCCGTGCCGACCCTGCTGACGATCCACAACCTGGCTTACCAGGGGCTGTTTCCGTACGCGCTTGCCCCTGCGCTGGGCATACCGGCCGAACACCTGGATGAGCTTCACTTCCACGGGCAGATGTCGTTCCTGCAGGGCGGGATCACCAATGCCACGCGCCTGAACACGGTCAGCCTGCGCTACGCGCAGCAGATCACTGCCCCGGACGATGGTTGCGGGTTGCACGACCTGTTGGCGCGCCGAGCGGCTGGTGGCCACCTCAGCGGCATCGTCAACGGCATCGACGCCAGCTGGGACCCGCGTCGTGACATCCACCTCAAGGCCCACTTCGGCATTGGTGAGTGGACCGGTCGTGCCACCAATGCGCACGCGGTGCGCAGTGCATTCGGCCTGGCGCCCTCCGCTGGCCCGCTGTTCGCGGTGGTCTCCCGCCTGGTGCACCAGAAGGGCCTGGACATCACCTGCGACGTGGCGCCACAGATCGTGGCGGCCGGCGGCCAGCTGGTCATCATCGGAGGCGGCGAGCCGCAGGTGGAAGCGCAGGTGCAGGCGCTGGCCCGGCGCTACCCGGGTCGCGTGGGCGCATTCATCGGCTTCGAAGAGGCGCTGGCCCGCCAGATGTTTGCCGGCGCCGACTTCCTGCTGATGCCTTCGCGTTTCGAACCCTGCGGGCTGAGCCAGATGTACGCGCAGCGCTTTGGCTGCCTGCCCATCGCGCACGCGACCGGCGGCTTGGTGGATACCGTCGAGGATGGCGTGACCGGATTCCTGTTCCACGGCGCCAATGCTGATGGCCTGCGCCGTTGCGTGGAACGGGCGATGCGCACCTTCCGCCTGCCGGGCCTGCTGCAGGCCATGCGCCGCGCCGCCATGCTCCGGCCAGGTGGCTGGGATGCGGCGGGGCGTGCGTATCTGGCGCTGTACCAGCAGACTTGCCAGGTGGCCGCATGAGCCACGACAGCCTGCATCCGGCCAGCCTTGACGACCAAGCCATGGTGGGCGCCGGACTGGACGAGCGCGCGGCGCCGGCATTGGAAGACCTTGTCCATGCACGACCTGCCGATGCATTTGCCTGGCTCGGGCCGCATCAACAACCGGATGGCCAGCGACAGCTGCGCGTACTGGTTCCCCACGCGCATCGCGTGGAAGTGATTGCGGGCCCGGAGCGGCGCTGGGGTCTGCAGCCGGGCCCTTTGCCCGGGCTGTTCGAGGGGCCGGCTGGCGAAGCGCCTGTGCCGCTGCTCGCCCTGCATTTCGAGCAGGGTGTGGAGCAGGTGCACGATGTCTATTCCTTCGGCCCGCTGCTGGACGAGGCGCTTCTGCAGCGCTTTCATGCCGGTGATGCTGATGCAGCGCGGCAGCTGGGTGCGGTGCCGACGCAGGTGCAGGGCATTGCGGGCGTGCGCTTCGCGGTGTGGGCGCCCAATGCCCTGCGGGTCGCCGTGGTTGGCGATTTCAATGGGTGGGACGGCCGACGCCATCCGATGCGGCTGCGTCACACCGCCGGCGTGTGGGAGCTGTTCCTGCCGGGCGTGCAGGCCGGTGCCCGTTACAAATTCCGCATCGTCGGCGCCGACGGCCGGGTGATGCCCGATAAGTTCGATCCGATGGCGCGCTGGGCCGAGCTGCCACCGGCGACAGCATCGCGGGTGCCTTCGGCTGTGCCGATGCAGTGGCACGATGACGCATGGCTGGCGGCCCGCCGCCAGGCCGGAACCCGCGCACCGCTGTCGATCTACGAAGTGCATGCGGGCTCCTGGCAGCGCAGCGACGAGGGTGCGCCGCTGGACTGGGATGCCCTGGCCGAGCGGTTGATTCCGTACGTGGCCGGGCTTGGCTTCACCCATATCGAGCTGTTGCCGGTGAGCGAACATCCCTTCGGCGGTTCCTGGGGCTATCAGCCGCTGGGGATCTACGCGCCGACGGCACGCCATGGCACCCCGCAGGCCTTCGCACGCTTCGTGGACCGCTGTCACCAGGCCGGCGTGGGAGTGATCGTGGACTGGGTGAGCGCGCACTTCCCCAACGATGCGCATGGCCTGGCCGGGTTCGATGGCACCGCGCTGTACGAGCATGCCGATCCGCGCGAAGGGGTGCACGCCGACTGGGACACGTTGATCTACAACTATGGCCGCAACGAAGTGGCCGCCTACCTGATCGGCAGCGCATTGGAGTGGGTGGAGCGCTTCCACATCGACGGTCTGCGCGTGGATGCAGTGGCCTCGATGCTGTACCGGGATTACAGCCGTGCCGAGGGGGAGTGGATACCCAACGAGCAGGGCGGACGCGAGAACCTGCAGGCGGTCGCGTTCCTGCGGCGGATGAACCAGGCGCTGCGCGAGCGCTTTCCGGACGTGCTGGTGATCGCCGAGGAATCCACCGCATGGCCGGGGGTGACCGCGCCGGTGGAGGAGGGTGGGCTTGGCTTCACCCACAAATGGAACATGGGCTGGATGCACGACACCCTGCAGTACCTGGGGCGCGACCCGGTCCATCGCCCGCATCACCACAGCGAGATCAGCTTCGGCCTGGTCTACGCCTTCTCCGAACGGTTCGTGCTGCCGCTGTCCCACGACGAGGTGGTGCACGGCAAGGGGGCGCTGCTGGCCAAGATGGCCGGCGAGCCGGCGCAGCGGCTGGCCCAGCTGCGCGCGTATTACGGCTTCATGTGGGCGCACCCGGGCAGCAAACTGCTGTTCATGGGCGGCGAGTTCGGCCAGGGCCATGAGTGGTCGCACGATGCGGCACTGGACTGGGCACAGGCGGCCAGCGGTGAGGGCCGGGGTCTGTCGCGTCTGGTGGGCGACCTCAATGCCGTGCTGCGCGCCGAACCCGCGCTGTATCGTGACGAGCGCGACGAACGCGGTTTCGCCTGGAGCGTGGCGGACGACAACCGCAACAGCGTCTATGCCTTCATCCGCCGGGATCCTGCCGGCAGCGGCCGCACCCTGCTGGTGGTGAGCAACTTCACCCCGGTGCAGCGCGACGGGTACCGGGTAGGCGTGCCGCAACCGGGGCGTTGGACCGAACGTCTGAACACCGACAGCGGGTATTACGGTGGCGACAATGTGGGAAACCTCGGCGCGGTGCTTACCGAGCCGAGTGCGATGCATGGTCACGCCCAGTCGCTGCGGCTGACCCTGCCGCCGCTGTCTACGCTGTACCTGCAGGTTGATGCATGACGACAGTGGCCCCGCGCCTGGGCGCATGGTCGGTGGCCGGCGAAGAGGTGGAGTTCCGCGTGTGGGCGCCGGACGTGGATACGGTGGCGCTGTGCCTGCAGGGCGCCCAGCGGCCGATGCAGCGCGACCGGGATGGCTGCCACTGGCTGCGAACGCCAGCATCGCATGGTGACCGCTACCGGTTCCTCCTTCCCTCCGGCCAGGACGTACCCGACCCGGCCTCGCGCTGGCAGCCGGACGGCATCGATGGCGACAGCGCGGTGGTGCTGGGCACGGATGGAGCACGGCCCACGTGGCAGGGGCATGCCTGGCAGGACCTGGTGATCTGTGAAGTGCATATCGAAGCGGGCGGCGGCTTCGCGGCGTTGACCGCGCAGCTGCCGATGCTGGCGGCCCTGGGCATCACCGCCATTGAACTGATGCCGGTCGCGCAGTTCCCCGGCCAGCGCAACTGGGGCTACGACGGCGTGTTTCCCTATGCGCCGGCGCATGCCTACGGCGGGCCGGCAGCCTTGAAGGCCTTTGTCGACGCCGCGCATGAGGCCGGGCTTTCCGTGCTGCTGGATGTGGTCTACAACCACTTCGGGCCGCAGGGGAACCGTCTGCGCGACTACGCACGGGGGTTCTTCCGTGACGACCGCACCACCCCTTGGGGCGAGGCCATCGACTTCCGCCAGCCATGGGTGCGGCGGTTCTTCGTCGACAATGCGTTGATGTGGTTGCGCGATTACGGCTTCGATGGCCTGCGCCTGGATGCGGTGCATGCCATTGACGACGACCGGTTCCTGCAGCAGCTGGCCGATGAGGTACGCGCGACGGTGCCGCAGGCGCACCTGGTGTTGGAGAACGAACGCAACCAGGCGCGGTGGCTGCGCGGCGCCTATCAGGGGCAGTGGAACGACGACTTCCACAACGCGCTGCATGTGATGCTGACCGGCGAGCAGGAAGGCTATTACGCGGCCTATGCCGGGCGCGCCGAAGCACTGCTGGCGCGCTGCCTGGCCGAAGGATTCGCCTGGCAGGGCGAACCGGATCTGCATGGCCATCCCCGCGGCGAACCGAGCGCCGACCTGTCGCCCGCGCGTTTCGTGGTGTTCGCGCAGAACCATGACCAGGTGGGCAACCGTGCCTTCGGCGAGCGCCTGTCGATGCTGGTCGATCCCGCGCCGCTGCGCGCGGCACTGGCCCTGACCCTGCTGACGCCGATGATCCCGCTGCTGTTCATGGGTGAACCGTGGCAGGCGCAATCGCCATTCCTGTTCTTCACCGACTACGCGCCGCCGCTGGACGAGGCGGTGCGCGAAGGGCGTCGCCACGAATTCGCGGGTTTCAGCGCCTTTGCCGATGTCGCCTCGCGCGCGTGCATTCCCGACCCGAACGACCCGGCGACCCTGCAGGCCTCGTACACGCTGCCACCCGGCGATGATCCCTGGTCGCAGCACTGGCTGCGCTGCACGGGTGAGTTCCTCGGCCTGCGCAGGCGCTATCTGCAGCGTGGCCTGCTGCAGGCGCGGTCGCTGGGTGCACGCGTGCTGGGCGAGGGCGCGGTGCAGGCGGGCTGGCAGCTGCCGTCAGGCCAGTGGTGGATTGCGATCAATGTGGGGCCATCGCCAGTGGCGCACGCGATGCCGGCCGGCGAGTGCGTTGTGGGGCCGGACGCGGCCGGGGTGCTGCCGGCAGGCGGCGGTGTGCTTGCCTGCTGGATCGCCGCATGAATACGGATGCGACGGTGCGGGACGCGGCACGCCGTGCGGGCCTTCTGGTTCGCTGGACCGACGTGGCTGGTGCCGAGCGCGAGGTTGCGCCGGACGTCCTGCGCGCCGTGCTGGCGGAGTTCGCGTGCGACGGTGCGCCTGTGGACCACCCGTTGCTCACCGCCTGCTGTGGTCAGCTCCTGGCCCTGCCTGCGGCAACGGGAGCGGCGTGCTGGGTGGATGAGCAGGGCACAGAGTTGCCTGCACGTGCGGATGCGCAAGGGCGCTGGCGCGTGCCGGATCAACCAGGCTATTGGCAGTGGCGCCAGGGCGGTCAGCAACAGGCGGTTGCGGTAGCACCGCAGCGTGCCTGGTGGCCGCAGGGCATGCTGCGCGGCTGGGGCCTGTCGGCGCAGGTCTACAGCCTGCGCGCGCCCGGTGATGCCGGCATCGGTGACAGCGCCGGCTGTGCGCGATGGAGCGAGCTGCTGCACCGTCACGGGGGCGATGCACTGGCATTGAGTCCGCTGCACGCCGGCCTGCCACCGGGCCCGGGCTACAGTCCTTACTCGCCCAGCGACCGGCGCTGGCTCGATCCGCTGCAGGTGTCGCTGCCGCAGGTATTGCCGGAGGCTGCCAGCAGCGTGTTGCGCGAGGACGAAGCACTGGCGACGGCCGTCGAAGCGGGTACCGCAGCACGCCGCATCGACTGGCCGAACTCGGCGGCAGTGAAGTGGCGCTGGCTGCGGCAGGTACACCAATGGCTTCGGCTGCAGGTGCCAGCGCAGTACGCGCAGATCGAAAGCTGGCGTGCCGCGCAGGGCGATCCGCTGCGGAACTATTGCCAGCATGCCGCCGACCGGTTCACCGGCGGCGCGGACGACCATGCGTTTGCGCAGTGGCTGGCACAGCAGGGCTGGGCACAGGTGCAGGATGCGCTACGCAACGATGGCGCGTCGATCGGACTGATCGCGGATCTGGCGGTGGGCTGCGCGCCGCAGGGCGTCGAAGCCCGGACCGGCGGCGACCATCTGCTGCAGGACCTTGAACTGGGCGCGCCGCCGGACGCATTCAATCCGCTGGGCCAGGCCTGGGGTATCACCAGCTGGTCACCTTCTGCGCTGCAGCGCGAGGGGTTTGAACCGTTCATCCGCGTGCTGCGCGCCGTGATGGCTGGCCGTGGCGGGCTGCGCATCGATCACGTCCTCGGCCTGCAGCGGCTGTGGGTACTTCCCCGCGGCGCAGGCGCCGGGCAGGGCGTATACCTGCGCTACCCGTTCGATGATCTGATCAACCTGCTGGTTCTGGAATCGTGGCGCCATCGCTGTGTGCTGATCGGTGAGGACCTTGGCGTGGTTCCTCCGGGTATCCGCCAGCGACTGGCCGCCCGTGGCGTGCTGGGGCTTGAGGTGCTCCCGTTCGCCCGCAACGGCGAGCGCTTCCTGCCGGCGCCACGTTGGCGCCGCGATGCGGTGGCCATGCCCTCCACCCATGATCTGCCACCGCTGGCCGGCTGGCTGCGCGGGCGCGACCTGCGCTGGCGTGCACGCCTGGGTGAGCTGACGGAGCTCCCCGCGGCGCTGCACGCGCGTGCCAGTGAAGTGCAGGCGCTGTCCGCAGTCGCCCGGGGCGAGGGCGCGACGCTGGAAGCACGTGCGCTGTCACTGGTGGCGCACGCACCTTCACGGTTGGCGTTGCTGCCGCTGGAAGATGCGCTGGGCAGCCGCGCGCAGGTGAACCTGCCCGGTACCGTCAACGGCCACCCCAACTGGCGCCGTCGGTTGCCGCTGGCGTGGGACAAGGACGCGGCCGACGCGCGTATTGCCCGATTCAGCGCCACGCGGCGGAAGGTGAGGCGATGACCGGGTTGCGTGCCACTGCCCGCCTGCAGTTGCAGGCAGGCTTCAACTTCGAGGCTGCCTCGGCGCAGCTTCCGTACTACGCCGCGCTGGGCGTCAGTCACCTCTACCTGTCACCGATCGCTGCTGCGATGCCGGGGTCCACGCATGGCTACGATGGCATTGATCCGGCCAGCATCAATCCGGACCTGGGCGGCGAAGCGGGCTTCCTGCAGCTGGCGACAAGGGCGCGCTCGCATGGCATGGGCCTGATCCTGGACATCGTACCCAACCACCTGGCGGCGTCCCCGCATACGCCGTGGTGGAGCGATGTGCTGCTGCACGGGCGTCGAAGCCCCCACGCAGGGTGGTTCGACATCGAATGGGAGGCGCCGGACTGCGAGGGTCGGCTCTGGCTGCCCGTATTGGACCGGCCATTGCACGACGCCGTGCGCGATGGGGTGGTGCACGTGGTGGTGGACAACGCGCGGCCCGTGCTGCGCCACCGTGGGCTGGCATTGCCCTTGTCGCCGCGCAGCCATCCGCTGGCACCCGCGCAGTGGCCAGCCTGGGCCGAGCGCTGCAACCGCAGCGTGGAGCGGTTGCACGCGCTGCTGCAGCGGCAGCATTACCGGCTGGCCTGGTGGCGCACGGCGGGTGACCGGGTGAACTACCGGCGCTTCTTCGACATCAACGAGCTGGCCGCGTTGCGGGTGGAGCGCGACGATGTGTTCGAGGCGGTGCATGCACTGCCCCTGCGGCTGGTACGCGAGGGCTGGGTGGACGGCCTGCGCATTGACCACGTGGATGGCCTGTCGTCACCCGGTGCCTATCTGCAACGCCTGCGGGCGTCGCTCGACGCGGCCTGCGCGGCCGGCGGTCGTGACGCACAGGCAGTGAGCGTGCATGTGGAGAAGATACTGGCGGAGGACGAACAGCTGCCCGATGGCTGGGCCTGCGACGGCACGACCGGCTATGACTTCATGGACCAGGTCGGCGCATGGCTGCATGATCCGGCGGCTGCCCCCGTGCTCTCCCGCGCCTGGCAAGCGGCGAGTGGCGACGCGCGCAGCTTTGACGACCTGCAGCAGGATGCCCGCGGCATGCTGCTGCGCACGTCGCTTCACGCCGACTTCCAGCGACTGCTGCGCAGCGCGCAGCAGGTGCTGCAGCCCCGGCTGGCCGAAGCCGATATCGGAGCCGCTGCGCTGGCCCGTGCATTGGCTGCGCTGCTGCGGCACTACCGTACCTACCGCCCCTATTCGCTGCAGGGTGCGGGTGAACGAAAGGCGCTGGTGGACGCCGCCGCGTCGGCACGCGAGGCACTGGACGGTGCGGCACGTGTGGCGCTGGATCTGCTGCTGCGGGCACTTCCGGGCGACGCGCTGGCCGATAGCGCGCTGCGCGTGCGCTTCGGTCAACTGGCCGCGCCGTTGAATGCCAAGTCGGTGGAAGATACCGGGTTCTATCGCTATTTCAGGCTGCTGTCGCGCAACGAAGTCGGAAGTGATCCGCAGCGGTTGGGCATGGAGGGACGAGAGCTGCTGGAACACGCAGTGGGACGCCTGCAGCGCCATCCGCGGGCATTGCTTGCGCTGGCGACCCACGATCACAAGCGCGGGGCCGACAGTCGCGCGCGGCTGGCGGTGCTCAGCACCTGCACGACGGACTGGCGTGCCGCGGTACAGCGCTGGGGCCGGATGACGGCCAAGGCCGGGATGCCGATGCCGTTGCCGGGCGCGGAGGCATATGCGCTGTGGCAGGCGCTCGTTGCGGCGTGGCCGATGCACGGCGCCCCGGGCGCTGACTTCGCATCGAGGATGGAGCAGTGGCTGATCAAGGCGTTGCGTGAGGGCAAACGGGTCAGCAGCTGGTCCGATCCGAACGTGGCGGTGGAGGAGGCCGCCGCGCAGTGGCTGCACGCGCTTCTGGATGCAGCACCATTGCAGCCGGTGCGGCAGGCGCTGGCGACCTTCGTGGCGCGCATCGCGCCGGCAGGCGCCTGCAACGGATTGGCACAGCTGTGCCTGCAGCACTGCCTGCCCGGTGTGCCCGACCTCTACCAGGGCGGCGAGGGCTGGGACCTGAGCTTGGTGGACCCGGACAATCGGCATGCCGTGGATTACCCGGCGCGGCAGGCGTGGCTGCGCGACGCGCGCACGTGGCCCACGCTGCTGGAAGACTGGCGGGACGGTGGTATCAAGGCATTTCTGCTCCGGCAGTTGCTGGATTGCCGCCGCAGGCACCCGCAGCTGTTCCTGCGCGGCCAACTGCAGTCACTGTCCCTGCCTGCGCGCTCGCCCTGGCTGGCGTTCACGCGCAGGCATGAGGCGCAGGTGCTGCTGGTGATCATGCGGCGTGGTTCGCCCACCGCCATGCGCGGTCCCGGCCTGCACACGGCGCACGACGTCGGTACCGGCGTGACGCTGCGCGGGCTGCCAGCAGGCCCCATGCGCAACCTGCTGGACGGGCGCATCGAGCATTTCAACGCGACCGCGGATGTGGGCAGGCTTCTGGCTGACAGCCCGCTGGCGATATGGATCAACGAGGAGACAGGTAGGGATGGACAGCAGGGAACGACGGCAGCGGATTGAGGCACTGGCCCACCAGATCTGGGAAGCAGAAGGGCGCCCGGATGACCAGCAGCAGCGGCACTGGCACATGGCCGAGCGGCTGGTGGAAGCCGAGATTGCTGCGGCGCGCGGCGAGGAGGGAAGCGATGGCCAGCCGTAAATGGGCACAGACCTCGCGCGTGCGCGAAGGGCGGCCCTTCCCGCTGGGTGCAACCTGGGACGGGCTGGGCGTGAACTTTGCGCTGTACTCGCGCCATGCCACCCGGGTGGAGCTCTGCCTGTTCGACGCGCGCAACCGGGAAGTCGAGCGGATTGCCCTGCCTGAGTACACCAACGAAATCTGGCACGGCTACCTGCCCGACGTGCGGCCCGGGCAGCGCTACGGCTACCGGGTGCATGGCCCGTATGCGCCGGAGGAGGGCCATCGCTTCAATCCCAACAAGTTGTTGTTGGATCCCTACGCCAAGCAGATCGTTGGCGAGCTGAAATGGGCGCCACACCTGTTCGGCTACACCCTCGGTCATCGCGATGGCGACCTCAGCTTCGACCGTCGCGACAGCGCCAGCTACATGCCCCGTTGCGCCGTGATCGATCCCGCCTTCAGCTGGGGCGCCGAGCGTGCGCCTGCCACGCCTTGGGACCGCACCGTGATCTACGAGGCGCACGTGCGCGGGTTGACCATGCAACACCCCGGTGTTCCGCAGGCCGAGCGTGGCACATTCTCCGCGCTGCGCCATGATGCGCTGGTCGACCATCTCAGCGGCCTGGGCGTGACCGCCATCGAGCTGCTGCCGGTACATGCCTATGTGGATGACCAGCAGCTGCTCGAGCGTGGCCTGCGCAACTACTGGGGGTACAACACCATTGGCTTTTTCGCGCCGCAACCGCGCTATCTGTCGCTGGATACGGTGGCCGAGTTCAAGCAGATGGTCGCGCGGCTGCACAATGCTGGGATCGAGGTCATCCTGGACGTGGTCTACAACCACACCGCCGAGGGCAACGAGCTGGGCCCTACGCTGTCGTTCAAGGGCATCGACAACGCCAGCTACTACCGTTTGGCCGATGATCGCCGCTATTACATCAACGATACGGGTACCGGCAATACGTTCGACCTGACCAATGCCGGCGCGCTGCGCATGGTGATGGACTCGCTGCGCTACTGGGTGACCGAGATGCGGGTGGATGGGTTCCGTTTCGACTTGGCCACCATCCTCGGCCGCGAGCGGCATGGCTTCGACGCCTCGGGCAGCTTCCTTGATGCGGTACGCCAGGATCCTATCCTGAGCCAGGTGAAGCTGATTGCCGAGCCATGGGACATCGGTCCGGGCGGCTATCAACTCGGGCAGTTCCCGCCGGGCTGGGCGGAATGGAATGACCGCTTCCGTGATACGGTGCGCGCGCTGTGGCGCGGCGATGGCGGCCAGCTGCCGGAATTCGCCACGCGTTTCACCGGCTCGGCCGACCTGTTCGAACACCATGGCAGGCGACCCTCGGCCAGCATCAACCTGGTGACGGCGCACGATGGGTTCACGCTGCACGATCTGGTCAGCTACAACGATCGCCACAACGAGGCCAACGGCGAAGACAACCGTGATGGCCACTCGCACAACCTCTCCAGCAACCAGGGTGTGGAGGGCGACACCGATGATCCGGCGATGCTCTCCGTTCGCGCGCGGCAGATGCGCAACCTGCTGGCCACGCTGCTGCTGGCGCAGGGGACGCCGATGTTGCTGGCCGGCGACGAGTTCGGCCATTCGCAGCAGGGCAACAACAACGCCTACTGCCAGGACAACCCGCTGAGCTGGATCGATTGGGAGCGTGCTGCTGGGCCCGCCGCGCAGGCCCAGGTCGCCTTCGTGCGCCGCGCGCTGTCACTGCGCCGGCGTTATGGCCTGTTGCGCAGGAACCGGTTCCTGCGCGGTGAATACGATGAAGCACTGGGCCTGCGCGATATCGACTGGCGGCATCCCGATGGCCGCACGATGGAGGAGGCGGACTGGCATGATCCTGCGCTGCGGGCACTGCTGATTGTGCTGGACGGTCGAAGTCCCGACAGCGGCCTGCGCGAGCCTGGGCGGCATGTCAGCCTTGCACTGCTGCTCAACGCCGGGGACCAGCCGCAGCGGTTCCAGGTGTCGGATGAGGCGCTGTCGTTCCGGCGCGTACTGCTGCAGACCGACGAAACGCCAGTGGAGCCAGATGAGGAAGGCGCCTGGACGCTGCCGCCGCGCAGCCTGTGCCTGCTGGCGGCGAGCAGCGGCGCGTGATTGCACTGCTGCGCCACTACGGTTCGCCGGGCGTTGCCCGGCGTACCGGTAGCTACCCCATCAGATAGCGCAACACACCCGCCGAGACCACGCCGATCAGCACGGTCGGCAGCATCGACAGCCGCGTGGCGGCCAGCAGGGTGATGGCCAGCGCGGCCAGGTCGGCCGGCTTGTCGGCGACGAAGTCCGGGGCGATCACCGAGATCAGCACGCAGCCCGGCGCGGCCTCCATCACCGTCACTGCGCGTTTGCTCAACGTGCGGTTGCGCAGCGCGAGGAAGCCGACGATGCGGGTCAGGTAGGTGGCGGCGGCCATCAGCACGATGGTCAGCACCGAGGTCCAGTGGATCAGTTCATTGAAGATCATGCTGCGTCCTCCGCCAGCAGCCAGGCGGCCGCCAGGCCGGCCAATGCGCCGGTGGCTACGTACCAGGCACCCGGAATCAGCAGGTAGGTGGAGGCGGCCACGATCAGGCTGACCAGCCACGGCCGCGCCGCCTTCATGCCCTGCCACATGCCGCGCAGCAGCACCAGGAACACGGCGGGGAAGGCCATGTCGAAACCGTAGGCGTGGATGTCGCCCAGCATCGGCCCGACGATCGCGCCCAGCGCGGTACAGGCCACCCAGACCGTGTACAGGCCTGCCGACACGCCAAGGTAGTAGGCCAGGCTGAAGCCGAGCGCACGGCGGCGCGCATCGGCCACGCCCATCGCCCAGCTTTCGTCGCACATGAAGAACAGCGCCGGCAGCACCCGGCGGCGTGGCAGGTGCTGCAGCAGCGGGGCCAAGCTGGCGCCCATCAGCAGGTGGCGGCTGTTGACCAGCGCGGTGATCGCCACGATCAGGGCGATGTGTGGCGGCGAGGTCCACAGTTCGACGGCGGCGAACTCCGAGCCGCCAGCGAAGTTGAGGCCGGTCATCAGCGGCACTTCCAGTGCGCTCAGGCCTTTCTGGGCCGCCTGCGCGCCGAGCACCAGGGCGAAAGGAATGAAGCCGATCATCACCGGCACGGCGGCGCGCAGGCCGCGCAGGAATTCGGCACGCGGCGCGGTGTCGCAGGCGTCGGGCAGGGGGAGGGTGGTACGGGCGTCCATGGAGCGGCACAACGAGATGGGGGTGGCCCATGCTAGCGGTCCGATCGCGAAATCGGGTTGCGTTGATGCTACTGGATTCTGGATGATTGATATTTAATGCGGTCAGAAGTGACAAGGGCGAAATCCCATGCAGTATCAGCTCGACAACCTCGATCGGCGCATCCTCGACGCCCTGCAGCGCGATGGCCGCCTGCAGAACCTGGAGCTGGCCCGTCTGGTCGGGCTGTCACCGTCGGCCTGCCTGCGCCGGGTGCGGTTGCTGGAGGAGGGCGGCTACATCGACCGCTATGTGGCCTTGTTGAACGAGGCCAAGGTGGGCCGTGGCTTCACGGTGTTCGTGCGGGTCTGGCTGCGCGGGCAGGACGAGGACACCACCAACCACTTCATCAACAGCATCAAGTCTTTCCCGGAAGTGCTTGAATGCCATCTGATGGCCGGTGACTGCGATTTCCTGCTGCGGGTGGCGGTGGCTGACCTTGATGCCTACCGGCAGTTCCAGATGCAGCACCTGAACCGGATCGCCGGGGTGCAGAACACCAAGACCGAGATTCCGATGCAGCGGATCAAGCAGACGACCCAGCTGCCGCTTTGAGGGATGGGGGGGGGCGGCCGGGTTGCACCCGGCACCCGCGGGTAGTGCCGGCCGCTGGCCGGCAACCTCTGGAGCAACAGCAACAGCAACAGCAACAGC